>JAYUTY010000428.1:0-10156 GCA_043754875.1 Gemmatimonadota bacterium | reverse complement strand
ACCGCACGCTCAACGTCGAGCCCGAGTCGACCCGCAAGCTTCTGCCACCGGACGGAGTGTACGCCGTCGAGGTCGAGACGCCGCAGGGGGTCTTCGGGGGCATGCTCAACCTCGGTGGTCGTCCTACCTTTGGCGACGATCGCCGCGTGATCGAGGCGCACCTGTTCGATGCGGCCGGCGACTTCTATGATGACGTCGTTCAGGTGGATTTCGTCGCCCGGCTGCGCGACACGATGCGCTTCGACGGCGCTGCTGCGCTGATGGCGCAGCTCGCGCAGGACGAACGTGACGCGCGGCTCGCGTTGACGCTTTCGGGCGAGCCGGGTAACTTAAGTGGTTCCACGCAGTTCCCTCCCTCCACCCCGTAGTCGCATGTCCAACCTGAAGTACCGTCTGGGGCTCATTATCGGACTGGTCCTCGTCTCGGTATTCGCCTTGTTTCCGCGCGACGTGAAGGTCCGTCAGCGCCGCCCCGATGGCACGTTCTTCGACACGACCACGCGTCGCGTCCCGCTCAGGAAGGGCCTCGACCTGCAGGGCGGTATGCACCTCGCCCTCGAGGTGGACGAGTCCAAGGGAGTGGTCGCGAACAAGAGCGAGGCGATCGACCGCGCACTCAAGGTCGTGCGCACGCGCATCGAGGGTCTCGGTGTCTCCGAGACCGTCATCCAGAAGGCCGGCAACGACCGCATCATCGTCGACATCCCGGGCATCGACAATCGCGAGCGCGCGATCAGGATGGCCCAGGACCAGGCCTTCCTGCAGTTCCAGATCACCGACAAGACGCAGGCGTTCGAGAAGGCGCTCCCGCGCCTCGATGCGATCGCGAAGCAGAAGGGGATCGGAACCGTGGCGACCGCAGAGGGAAAGACGGCCGCTCGCGCGGGCGGCCTCAACGGCCTGCTCACGACGGGCGCCGACTCGACGAAGAAGGGAGCCGCGGCCAAGGACAGCGCCAAGACGGACAGCGCGTCCATCCCCGGCGTCAGCGGCGGCGTCATTTCCAAGATGATCCTCGCCGGCGGTGAGCCCGGTCAGTTCCTCTTCGAACAGAACAATCAGGACCTCGTCAAGAACTTCATGGCGTTGCCGGAAGTGCAGGGCGCGCTTCCGCCGGGAAAGGTCGTCCGCTTCGGCAGCGACTCCACGGTGATCCAGAACAAGACGTACCGCTATCTCTACATGCTCGACGAGCGGCCGATCATCACGGGTGAGTACCTCACCGACGCGAAGCCCAATTCGTCGCCGCTCGAAGGCACGGTCGTCGAGTTCACGCTCAACAACGAAGGCGGTCGCCGGTTCCAGCGCGAGACGGCGAAGCACGTGCGCGACTACATGGCGATCGTGCTCGACAACGTCGTGATGGGCTCGCCGCCGATCATCAACAGCGCCATCGGTACGCGCGGCCAGATCACGATGGGACAGGGCCGCGATCTTCAGGCGGCGCAGGATCTTTCGCTCGTGCTCAAGGCCGGCGCGCTCCCCGTCCCGCTCAGGGTCGCCGAAGTGCGCAACATCGGTCCCAGCCTCGGCCAGGATTCGGTGAACAGCGCCATGTTGGCCGGCGGCATCGCGATCCTGCTGGTCGTCGTGATCATGCTCGGCTACTACCGCTTCTCCGGCATGCTCGCGGTCGCTGGCCTCGCGCTTTACGTGCTGTACACGCTCGCGACGCTCGCCGGCTTCGATGCGGTGCTCACGCTGCCCGGCCTCGCCGGCTTCGTGCTCTCGATCGGCATCGCGGTGGATGCCAACGTGCTGATCTTCGAGCGCATTCGCGAGGAGCTCGACCGCGGCAAGACCGTGCGCACGGCGATCGACGAAGGCTTCCGTCACGCCATGAGCGCCATCATCGATTCCAACGTCTCCACCATTCTCACGGCCGCCGTGCTCTATCAGTACGGTACTGGTCCGGTGAAGGGGTTCGCCGTCACGCTCATCGCCGGCATCGTCGCGTCCATGGTGACGTCGATCTTCGTCGTGCGGACCTTCTACCTCCTGTGGCTCAACCGCTCGCGCGGCGCCCAGACGCTGAGCATCTAGGGGCCATCATGCTGCGCATTCTTCACGGTACCAAGTACGATTTCATCAAGCGCTGGCGCGCGGCCGTCGGCATCACGGTCGCCTTCATCACGATCGGACTGATCTACCTCGGCATCCACGGCATCAATCGAAGCATCGAATTCACGGGCGGCACGCTGATGCAGGTGCAGTTTCAGCAGCCGCCGAACGTCGGTGACATCCGGTCCGTCGTGGACCGGGCCGGCTTCAGCGGCTCGGAGATCCAGCAGTTCGGCTCATCCCGCGACTTCACGATCCGTGCGCGGGGACACGTTGCCAACGCGCCGGTCGAGAACACGGCGCGTGACATCGAGGCAGCGCTCCATTCGAAGTTCGGCGCGACTGAGCCGCGCGTCGTGCGCAGCGAGATCGTCGGTGCTCGCGTCGGCGACGAGTTGAGCCGCAACGCGATCATCGCGATCGTCATCTCGCTCTTCGTCACGATGCTCTACCTGGCGTTCCGCTTCGAGTGGCGCTTCGGCATCGCCGCCGTCATCGCCACGGGCCACGACCTCCTCAGCACACTCGCCTTCCTGGCGATCATGCGACTGGAAGTCTCGCTCACCGTCGTCGCGGCACTGCTCACCGTGATCGGGTACTCGCTCAATGACACGATCATCATCTTCGATCGCGTCCGCGAGAATCTGAAGAAGGCACGTCCGGAGCCGCTCTACGACGTGCTCAACCGCTCCATCAACGAGACGCTGCCGCGCTCGATCCTCACGCACGCGACCGTGGCTGCGGCGACGCTTTCGCTGCTGCTCTTCGCGGGCGAGGTCATCCGGCCGTTCTCCTGGATCATGCTGTTCGGTATCGTCACCGGTACTTTCAGCTCAGTCTACATCGCCGGCCCGGTGCTCCTCTGGATCGAGCGTCGCTATCCACGGTCGCGGAGCGAGAAGTCCACTCCTCGTTCGACAACGGCCGAGCCGACGCGGCCAGCCGCTACGCGCCCGCCCGTCGCTGCTCGCACTCGCTGATCCGCGGCGCTCGGCCACCCTGTCTCACCTCGACCCGCCGCCTCGCGCGGCGGTTCGTGTATCCATGACTGACTTCATCGACAGCCACGTTCACCTCGCCGATCCGGCGTTCGACGCCGACGTCGATGCCGTGATCGAGCGGGCGCGAGTCACCGGAGCGTCTGCGCTCGTCTGCATCGGCGAGTCGCTCGCCGCCGCCGCACGCGCGCGTGCCCTCGCCGATCGCCATCCCGGCTTCGTCGTTCACACCGCCGGCGTTCATCCCTACGACGCGGCGTCGTTCGACGAGATGCGCGACGTGGAAGGGATTCGCGCCGAAGTCGCGCTGGGCGCCGTTGCCATCGGCGAGTGCGGGTTGGATTACCACTACGACCACTCGCCGCCCGAGCGTCAGCGCGCGGCATTCGGCGCGCAGCTGCGCCTCGCGCGCGAGCTGTCCAGACCCGTCGTCGTGCACACACGCGAAGCGGAGGATGACACGCACGACATGATCGTCGAGGCCGGCCGTGCCGGCGTGGTCGGCGTGCTGCACTGCTTCACTGGCAGTGCGCGCCTTGCCACCGCTGCGATCGACGTCGGCTGGTACGTGTCGTTCAGCGGCATCGTGACCTTCCGGAAGTGGACGGATGACGAGCTCCTCCGCCTCGTTCCCGACGACCGTCTCCTCGTGGAGTCGGACGCACCCTATCTGGCTCCAGCTCCGCATCGGGGAAAGCGCAACGAGCCTGCCTGGGTCAGCCTGACGCTCGCTCGCGTCGCGGCTGCTCGCGGCGGCGATACCGCAACGCTCGGCGACCAAACGATCGCCAATGCGCGGCGTCTGTTTGGTCTGGCGTAGCGGCGCCCATTCGCTACTATCCGGCCGCGGGATCATCGGCCCGCTGCCCTACCACGACTCGCCACGGAGAACACCGTTGCCGAACCAGACCATCCACACCGACCGGGCGCCCGCCGCCATCGGACCGTATTCACAGGCCGTGATTGCCAACGGCTTCCTGTTCACCGCGGGCCAGATCGCGCTCGATCCGGCGTCGGCTCAGATCGTCCCGGGCGACGTCGTCGCACAGACCGAGCAGGTGTTCAAGAATCTCGATGCGATCCTGCAGGCCGCCGGTGCATCGTGGAGCGACGTCGCCAAGGCGACGGTCTTCCTGATGGACATGCACGACTTCCCTCACGTCAACGAAGTGTACGCCCGCGCCATGGGCGACGCGCGCCCGGCGCGCTCCACGGTGCAGGTCTCTGGACTCCCACGCGGCGTCCTGGTCGAGATCGACCTGATCGTCGCGCTGCCAGCGCGCTGACCGCGCTGGATTCCTTCCACCACACTGCGATGTCGACGAGTCGAACGCGGGAGGAGCTCTTTCGTCTCACGAGCTTCGCCCGCTGCGCGGGTTGAGCCGCCAAGCTGGGTCCGGGTGACCTAGCCGAGGCGTTGCGCGGCGTGCCATCGCACGCCGATCCCCGTCTGCTCGTCGGTCGAGAAAGCTTCGACGACGCGGGGGTCTTTCTGCTGCGCGACGATCTCGCGCTCGTGCAGACCGTGGATTTCTTCGCCCCGATCGTCGACGACCCGTACGAATTCGGACAGATCGCTGCCGCGAATGCGTTGTCCGACGTCTTTGCGATGGGTGGGGAACCGCTCACCGCGCTGGCCATCGTTGGATTTCCCGCCGCCTCGCTTCCCATGTCGGTTCTCACCGACATTCTCCGGGGTGGGCAGGACAAGGTGCGGGAGGCGGGCGCGCTCCTCGTGGGCGGCCATTCGATCATCGACGAGGAGCTCAAGTTCGGCCTCAGCGTCACCGGCCAGGCAGACCCTCGTCGCCTCCTCACCAACGCCGCTGCGCGCGCTGGCGAAGTTCTGATCCTCACCAAGCCACTCGGCACGGGGCTCCTCGCCACCGCTGCAAAGCAGGACCAACTCGATCCCGCGTCGCGCGATGCACTACATGTCTCCATGCGCGCGCTGAACGCGGTAGCCAGTCGCGCCGCCCTCGCGATGGAAGTACGCTGCGCCACCGACGTCACGGGGTTCGGATTGCTCGGCCACGCATCGCACATCGCCCGCGCGAGCGGCCTCTCCCTGGTTTTCGAGGGCGCGGCGCTGCCGGAGCTGCCAGGCGCCCGCGCGCTGTGGAGCGCGGGCGTGCGGACGGGCGGATCCGAGCGCAACGAGGAGTTCCTCGCGCCGGTCGCCGACTGGACTGCCGCCCGACCCTCAGACCTCGCGGTGGCACTGGATCCACAGACCTCCGGCGGGCTCCTCGTCGCCGTGCCACCGGACCGGGTGGCCGATTATCTTGCTGCGGTTGCCGGGTCCGTCGTTGTTGGAGCCGTCGCTCCGCGCCAGGGGAACGTGCTCGTCGTGCTGGGGTGACCTGAGGGAGTGGTTGGAGCCTGGTGGCTTTCACCGTCTTCAAAACGGCTGCGAGGCGCATCGCGTCTTGGGTGGGTTCGATTCCCATGCACTCCCGCCAGTTCGCTTCGATCCTTACTTCCGCTGACCCGTGACCGATCGACCCGCTCGCAACCACCACCTCGCCCGCGCGGTCGTCACCGCACTCTGGTTGTGCGCTTCGGCAGCCGCTGGTGCGCAGCGCGCTGACAGTGCACGAGTCGGCGCCACGGGTCGCACGATCGACACCAGCAGTCGGGTGGCACCCAAGCCACCCCTCAGTCCGCGTCGAGCGTTTCTCTACTCGCTCGTGCTGCCGGGATATGCACAGTCTCGACTCGGGCGGCCCACCGCTGGCGCCATCTTCGTGCTCTCCGAATCGATCGCGATCGCGTTCCTCCGCGAGTCGGCTGCCGAGCTTCGAGAGGCGCGCCGCTTCCGGACCGATTCCCTCGTCTTCCTGGGTATCGATCCCGCGAGCGGGCAGCCCGTAACCCAGCGCTCCGGCTTCAGCGACGAGCTCATCAACATTCGTCGCGGACACGTCGAGGACTGGATCGCGTATCTCTTCGCGAACCATCTGTTCGCCGCGGCGGACGCGTATGTCGCGGCGCATCTCTTTGATCTCCCCTCGCAGGTTGCCGTACGCCCTACGGCGAACGGCGCAATTGTGGCCGCGCGCCTGAGCTGGTGAGCAGCCACGAGCGGAACCGTTCGTCGGCGATTGGCGTCTTCGATTCCGGACTGGGCGGACTCACCGTTGCGCACGCGATCATGCGACAGCTCCCGGCCGAATCGATTCTCTATTTCGGCGACACTGCGCGCGTCCCCTACGGCCCCAAGTCACCCGACACAGTGCGACGGTACAGCCGCGAGATCGCGGCCTTTCTCCTGGAGCAGGGTGTGAAGGCGATCGTCGTCGCCTGCAACACCGCGACGGCGCACGCGCTCCCCGCTCTGGAGCAGGAGCTCGACGTGCCGGTCATCGGAGTCGTCGGGCCAGGTGCGCGCGCCGCGGTCCGCGCAACCCGCAGTGGACACATCGGCGTGATCGGTACCGAGGGCACCATCCGCTCGGGTGCATACGTTCGCGCGATCCACGCCGCGAATCCGGACGCCACCGTGACGGCGCTGGCCTGTCCGCTCCTCGTGCCTCTCGTCGAGGAAGGCTGGACCGAGCATGACGCTACGCGAATGATCGCCCGCGAGTACCTCGAGCCCTTCACGCGCAACGGCGTCGACACCCTCGTCCTCGGATGCACGCACTACCCGCTGCTCAAGCCACTCATCGCCGACGTCGTCGGACCGGATGTGCGACTGATCGACAGCGCGGAGGAGACGGCAGTCGACGCGCGTCGCATGCTCGACGAGAACGACCTCGCGGCCAGTGACGGCCAGGGCAACTACCGCTTCGTCGCCAGCGACGACCCGCAACTGTTCCTATCCCTGGGGAAGCGCTTCTTCGGGGATTCGATCGAGCACGTGGAGGTCAGGACGTTCGGCTGAGCTGCTCCACTCGCGCAACGCGATGCGTGTCGGAGTGACCTCGAGATACGTCGGCGCATCGAGCCAGCTGCCCGCGTTCGCGAACACGTTGCCACTCGGCATCCGCTCGAGCGCCGCGACGTGCGAGTGGCCGAAGACGAGCAGCTCCAACTCGCGCTCCGTGCTCAGACGCGACTCGGCCACCGCCCGCAATCCTCGACCGCCGTCTCGCGGTGCGTAATCTCGACTCGTCTGCGAGCTCCCGTGCGCCAGGCGCGACGCGAGATCCGGGTGTAGCGTGCGGAATGCGCGGATCGCCAGGCTGTTACGCAGGATCGGTCGAATCAGGCGGTAGCCTCGATCCTCCGGGCCACGGAGTCCGTCACCGTGTTCCACGCGCGTCCGCCAGCCGCCGAGGTCACCCTCCCACGGCCCGAGCTGAAAGTGGACCCCCGCTTCGCGCAGTACGTCGCCTCCCCAGCAATCGTGGTTTCCCGCCACCATCGTCACCGGGTACGCCGCATCGCAGAGGTCCATCAACGCAGCCAGCACGCGCACGCCGCTGCGCGGCACCACCGTTCGCCACTCGAACCAGAACTCGAACAGGTCTCCGTTGATCATGAGCGAGCCTCCGCGCTCGGGCAGCGCACGGAGAAACGAGAGCAGTGACCGCTCGACATCCGCCGATGCATGGCCGATGTGGATGTCCGAGATGATGTGGCAGGGCGGGGGAAGCACGCTAGCATTCTACACCGCATCGGCAACGTTGACAAACCTCACCGGCACCGGCACCTGGCGCCTCGACGTGACCTTTTCTCCCGCGAACGAGCGATGACGACGCAGCACGAGACGGAGCTCCGTGTTCGGTACGCCGAGACGGATCGGATGGGGGTGGTGTACTACGCCAATTATCTTGTCTGGTGCGAGGTCGGTCGCGTCGAGTTTCTTCGATCCCTTGGACGGAGCTATGCAGTGCTCGAGCGCGAGGGAGTGGGCCTTGCCGTCAGCGAAGCCCGCGTGCGCTACCTGTCGCCCGCACGGTTCGACGATCGCATCCGGGTCGTCACCTCGCTCATGGAGGTTCGCTCGCGCGCGGTGTCGTTCGACTACCTGATTCTCAATGCAGACACCGGTGCCAGACTCGCAACCGCGCACACCGCGCTCGTCTCGATCGATCCCACTGGACGACTCTGCGCCATTCGCTCCGACTTTCGGACCGCGCTCGATGAAGCGCTGCATGCCGCGTCGTAAGGTTCTGTTGCTGGGCGCCATGATCTACGCCGTCTCGTGTGCGTCCGTCGCCCAGCACCGCACTTCGGACACGGAGCTGACCGCCGCGCGACTGCTCCGCATCGAGGACACGCGTCGTGACGAGCCCGCATTCGTGGACTCGCTGCTCGCGCATCCGGTGGCAAGCATCCGCGCCGACGCGGCGATCACGGTCGGACGTATCGGTGCGCGAGCGCACGCGTTGCGGCTGCGCGAGCTTGCCGCGGACGCTGACAGCTCGGTGGCTGCCTCGTCGCTGTTCGCGCTCGCGATGCTCCGTGATACGCTGGCCCTGCCGGTGGCCATCGCGGCCCTTCACGCGACGCCATCTGTCGCGCGTGAGGCGGCCTGGCTGCTCGGCGAGCTCGGTGAGCGCTCGCGCACCACAATCGTCGCCGCGATTGGTGATCGATCACTCGCGTCCGACGCGCGTGGCGCGCTGCTTTTGGCAGCCGCACGACTTCGCCCGGTTCCGGTCAACACGGTTGCCGCGCTCGTGGCCAGCGAGGACAGCGCGATTTCTTGGCGAGCTGCCTATACCCTCGCACGCACGCGCAATCCGGCCGGGGTGAGCTCTCTGCTTTCCGCACTCATGTCTCCCATCGCATCGGTCCGCGAGCAGGTGGCTCGCGGTATTGGCAAAGCGGTCGCCGGTGATTCACTCGGCGTACACGCTCTCAAGGCACTGGCGTTGCTCACCCGCGATGCCAACCCACACGTTCGCATCAACGCACTCCGCTCCGCTGGCTCGTACGGCACTAGAGGACGCGACTTGGTCCTGCCTGCGCTGGCCGACTCGGATATCGGCGCTAGGCTCGCTGCGGCCCAGCAACTGGACGTCGTGCTCGACAGCAGCCGCGCCGCACTCTCCACACTGGGCAACGCACTGGCTCGCGACACGACCTTCATCCTCCAGCGAACGATCGCGGAGGCAATGGTACGCCGTGGCGAAAGCGTTCCGCTGCTCCGGCTCTGGCAGAGCAGCAGCGAGTGGAATCGGCGCGCGGCCTCGGCAGAGATCGAGCTGAGTCACCGTGCCCCCGCGCAGAGTCTCGCCGCGGCGGAGCCGTGGCTGCACGATCCAGACGGCCGCGTGCGCACAGCCGCGACCGCGCTCCTCGCGCCAGCCGCCGACACTTCGTCATCGCGCGACTCGGCGCGAGCGCGCCTCCGGCTTCTGCTGGGCGACGCCGATGTGGGCGTACGCTCAGCCGCACTCGGGGTGCTCGCCACCCGCGCGACGCTGCTCGACCTCGCGGCTGCGCTGAGCTCGAGGCAGCTCGCGGATGCAGACATCGACAACGATGCCCGGCTGGCATTCTGGACCCTCGCCGATTCTGCGCTCCGCCATTCCGCCACTCCTCCCCCGGATTCGATCGAGCGGATGCTCTCCGCGCTGGTGCGGCCAGCGGATCCGATCGAGCGCGTTGCCGCGGCGCGGCTCGCTCGCTTCGTGGCGTGGCGCGATAGCACGGGCACCGCCCGCCCGATCGAGTGGTACGAGGCGCGTGCCCGGGACCGCGGCACGTCGCGGATTCTTCGGCTCGAGACCGAGCGAGGAGTGATGGAGCTCGAGCTCTACACACGCGATGCGCCGCTGACCGTTCACAATCTCACGACGCTTGCCGCTCGAGGTTACTTCGATGGCCAGCGCTTCCACCGCGTCGTTCCGAACTTCGTCGTGCAGGCAGGCGATCCTCGCGGCGACGGCAACGGTGGACCGGGCTATGCCATTCGGGACGAGATCAATCGCCACCGCTACGAGCGCGGCACTCTCGGCATGGCCCTCTCGGGACCGAACACCGGCGGGAGCCAGTTCTTCGTCACTCATTCGCCACAGCCGCATCTGGACGGCGGCTACACTGTATTCGGGCAGCTTCGTACTGGCGAAGACATACTCGACCACATCGTGCAAGGAGATCGGATTGTCCGCGTCACGGTTCACTAGCCTCCTCGTCGCCGG
>JAYUTY010000427.1:0-3499 GCA_043754875.1 Gemmatimonadota bacterium | reverse complement strand
TGCTCGAGGTCACCGAGCTCGCCGCTCGGTTGGGCGGGACCATTGCCGGCGAGCATGGCGACGGCCGGCTGCGCGCGCCGCTGTTGGGCAGCGTCTGGAGCGCGGCCACGCTCGCGCGCTTCGCCGAGGTGAAGCGCGCCTTCGATCCCGCGGCACTGCTCAACCCTGGCGCGAAGCTCGCGGTCCAGGGCGCCAGCACACTGCCGCGGATCAAGTACGATCCCGCGCTGGCCCGGCTGCCCGACGCTGCCCGACGAGCGCTCGCCTTCGTGGAGCGGGAGCGCGCCTATGCCAGCGACCGTCTCTCGCTGCTGACGATGCTGCCCGCCCGACTCGACGCACCGACTGGCGCGGTCTAGCTTTGACGGCATCGCGCATCTCGTCGTCCATCGCCTCCCATCTGCCCTCATGACCGCAGCAGCCCCCGCCGCACAGCGCCTGTACTACGAGCCCAGAGTCACCGTGCTCTCGCGGCCGGCCTTCACGACGCCCGACCACCTCGGCGTGCAGTGGGTAGGTGAGAGCACCGACGGTGAGCGGCTCGCCGAGTTCGCGGGCCGGCTCTGCTACATGAGCCAGCACAATCCCGCGGGCCGGTCGACGCGAGAGTACCTGGAGAACATCAAGAAGCAGGGGCACGGGAGCGTGCTCGAGCACGCGAACTACTCGCTGCTGATCGAGGGGGTGAGCCGCTCGCTCACGCACGAGCTGGTACGGCATCGCGCGGGCTTTGCGTACTCGCAACTCTCCCAGCGGTATGTGGACGAGAGCGACGCGTGCTTCGTGGTGCCGCCGGCGATCGCCGGCAACGAGGCGCTCGAGGGTGCGTGGCGCACGCAGATCGACGACGCGCAGCGCTCGTACGTCTGGCTCGTGGAGCAGCTGATGGCGCAGTACGGCTGGGTGGCCGACAAGGTCCACCGCCGCAAGATGGCCCGCGAGGCGGCGCGTGGCGTGCTCCCCAACTCCACCGAGACCAAGATCGTCGTGACGGGCAACGCCCGGGCGTGGCGCACGATGCTCGAGCTGCGCTCGAGCGAAGGCGCCGAGCTGGAGATCCGCCGCATGGCGGTGACGGTGCTCCGCGTGCTGCTCGCCGAAGCGCCGGCGTTCTTCTCCGACTTCGAGATCTACGAGGGCGCGGACCGTCGCGAGGCGGCGCGGATCGGGTACCACAAGGTCTGACGAGGCGATCCGCGCGAGGCGGTCGCGGCGCGAGATTCTCGCGCCGCGATTTCTTTTCATTGCGCGAAAAATCTCGACGCTCTATCTTCGCGGCGACTCACGTGGCGTGCCTCTTGCCCGCGTGCAGAACACGAGCACGCGGCACCATGCCGCTCCCGAGAGGGACACCATCGCAGGGACGGGATGACGCGTATCGGATTCGCGTACAATCAGAAGCCCGACCCCATCGCCGATGCGGCGGCGGAGGTATCGCGCGCCGACGAGGAGCCTCCCAGTAGCTCGGGCAGCCATCCCGCCGCCGCGACGCTCGCGTCGCCAGTGCGGCGCGCCGAGAGCGGAGGCGGTGACGACGAATATGCGGAGTGGGACTCGCGCGCCACGATCGACGCCGTCGCCGGAGCGCTCGCGTGCCACGGTGAGGTGATCCGCCTCGAGGCGACCGACGACTTTCCGCAGCGGCTGCGCGAGGCGCGACCCGACATCGTCTTCAATATCGCCGAGGGGCTGCGTGGCCCCAGCCGCGAGGCACATGTCCCCGCGATCTGCGAGTTCTACGGCATCCCGTACTCGGGCAGCGATCCGTTCACACTCGCCGCTTGCCTCGACAAGGTGCGCACGAAGGAGATCCTGCGCGCGCATGACGTGCCGACGGCGGACTGGCGCCTCGTCCGCGCCTGGAGCGACCTCGCCGCCATGCCGAACGACGCGTCGCGATATCCGCTCTTCGCCAAGCCGGTACACGAAGGCTCGTCGAAGGGAATTACGGAGCGTAACCTGATCCGACGCCCGGATGACCTGGCGCCGGTGGTGCTCGACCTGCTGGAGCGCTACCAGCAGCCGGTGATCCTCGAGACCTTCCTGCCTGGCGCGGAGTTCACCTGCGGCGTGCTTGGCAACGGCGCCTCCGCGTGGGTGCTCCCCATCGTGGCGCTCGCGTTCGACGCGTTGCCGGCCGGCGCGCTCCCGATCTACGGCTTCGAGGCAAAGTGGATCTGGGACACCGCCGCCGAGCCGCTCGACATCTTCGAGTGTCCCGCGCATCTGGAGCCGGCGCTGAGAGCGGAGATCGAGGACGTCGTCCTCCGAAGCTACCGCGCGCTCGGCTGTCGCGACTGGTCGCGCATCGACGTGAGGCTCGACGCATCCGGACGCGTGAAGGTGGTGGAGGTGAATCCGCTCCCCGGGATCCTGCCGGGTGCGTCCGACAACTCGTGCCTGCCCAAGGCGGCGCGCGCCGCGGGGCTCGACTACGACGCGCTGATCGGCGCATGCCTCTCCGCCGCTGCCGACCGACAGGGCATCATGCTCACCAGGGCGGGCGAGTGAAGATCGGCGTCCTCTTCGACGGCGCGAGCGCCTATGCCGACGCCCCCGACCTGCTGATCCTCGGCACGCTGGACGCCGTCGCGGCCTGCCTCGCGAGCGAGGGCAACGAGATCGTCCGGATCTCGGCGCACCCGGACGGCCGGTGGGTAGACACGCTGCGGCGCGCGCGCGTGGATCTGGTGTTCAACCTCTGCGAGGGAATCGACGGCGTCGCCGCGCTGGAGCCGTCCGTGATCGCCGTGCTCGAGCTGCTCGGCATTCCCTACACCGGCAGCTCGAGCTGGACCACATCGATGTCGCTCCGCAAGCACGTCGTCAACGCGGCGCTCGACGGTGCGGGACTCCCTGTGCCCAACTTTGCGGTCGCGCGGCGGGGCGGGGCGATTCCGTCCGTCGGCTTTCCGGCCATCTGCAAGCCGGCGGCGGAAGACGCATCCATCGGCGTCGAGCAGCGCTCCGTCGTGCGCACCGCGAGCGAGCTGACTGAGCGGCTCGGCGCGCTGCTCGAGCGATGGGACGAGGTGCTGGTCCAACGCTACATCGACGGACGCGAGGTGAACGTCGGCGTGCTTGGCGACACCGTGCTGCCGATCGCCGAGATCGACTTCGACCGGATGCCCAAGGGAATGTGGCGCATCGTTTCATATCGCTCCAAGTGGGAAGAAGGGAGCGACGAGGACCTGGGCTCCGCGCCCCGCTGCCCGGCGCGCCTGCCCGCCACGGTGGCTACGCAGCTTCGCCGGATCGCCGCGGCGGCCTGGCGGATCGTCGGCGGCTCGGGCTATGGGCGTGTGGACATGCGGCTCGACGAGCGCGGGCGTCCATGGATTCTCGAGGTCAACGCGAATCCCGACATCGCGCCGGACGCCGGGCTGGCGCGCATGGCCCGTGTCGCGGGGATCGAGTACGGGCCGCTCATCCGGCGCATCTGCGAGCTCGGGCTCCAGCGTGCGCGCGACGCGGAGACGACGGCCGAACGGTGGGCACT
>JAYUTY010000426.1:0-3507 GCA_043754875.1 Gemmatimonadota bacterium | reverse complement strand
GATCGAAGATCGCGTTCGTCAGCAGCCGCGATTTCCACTCGCTGATCGGCATCTACGACGTGGCCGCGCGCGATCTGCGCTACGCAGCGCCGAGTGTGGATTTCGACGCCAGCCCGACCTGGTCGCCCGACGGCAAGCGGATTGCCTTCACGCGCCGGCCTGGAACGCCCTTCGGACTACAGACTGTAGGTGCCGCCAGCGCGACCGGCGGAGCTGGAGCACGGGCTGGTGGCCGCGGTGGCCGCGGCGCGGCCGACGACCGGCCGGATCCACTCGGCCTCTACCGCCCGGCGTTCCGCGGCGGCCACGACATGGAGTTCCTCGTCTACGACGTCGCGGCGGATAGTGCGCACGGAGTCTGGCACAATCAGCCGAGCGACCGGAGGTTCACGAACATCAACGCGATCGCCTGGGCGGGCGACAACCTGATCTTCCAGCAGGAGCCCGAACAGTGGACGCGCTACTACTCCGTGAGCGTGAACGGCGGGACAGGGACGCCGATCGAGTTGACGCCGGGTGAAGGTCAGCTCGAAACGTTCATGCTCTCATCGGACGGCAGGACGCTCTTCTACGGAACCAATGCCGGCGACATCGATCGCCGGCACATCTGGAAGGTGCCGACCGCCGGTGGTCAGGCGGAGCAGATCACCACGGGCGACGGTATCGAGATGTCGCCGGCGCCGCTCGCGTCGGGCCGGTCCGTCGCAATGCTGAGCTCCACGGCGACTCGTCCGTTGGGGATCGGCATCGCGTCGACCGGGGGGGGCACGCCGAGAGCCATCTATCCAACGCTGCGCGCCGACTTCCCGACGAGCGCGCACGTGCAGCCGCAGGCCATGACGCTGAAGGCCGCCGACGGCTTCGAGTTCCACAATCAGCTCTTCGTTCCGAAGAACATCCCGGCGGGGGAAAAGCGGCCGGCAATCATCTTCGTGCACGGGGGTCCGTCCCGGCAGATGCTGCTCGGCTACCACTACATGGACTTCTATCACATCGCCTACGGTGTGAACGAGTGGCTGGCGAGCCAGGGCTATGTGGTGATCTCGGTCAACTATCGGCTGGGCATCGGCTATGGGAAGGCATTCCGGCAGGCGCCGAACTCGGGTGCGAATGGCAACGCCGAGTATCAGGATGTGCTGGCCGCGGGCAGGTACCTGCAGAGTCGGCCCGATGTCGACCCGACTCGCGTCGGAATCTGGGGGCTGTCGTATGGTGGGCTCCTGACGGCGCAGGCGCTGGCAAGGAACTCCGACCTCTTCGTTGCCGGCGTGGACATGGCCGGCGTGCACCTTCGCGGACCCGAATCGATCGACACCACCTCGGTGAATTACCGGTCGTCCGTCTCGTCGGCGATCGAGGGGTGGAAGTCGCCGGTGCTGCTCTGGCAGGGTGACGACGACAGAAACGTCGCGTTCGCGCAGACCGTCGGACTGGTCAATCAGCTTCGAAAGCGAGGTGTGTACTACGAGCTGATGGTCTATCCGGACGACATACACGACACGCTGATCTACGGCCGCTGGCTCCAGACGTTCGACCGAATGGACAAGTTCCTCCGGCGGTTCGTCTGGAACAAGGAGGCGAGTCCGACAGACCGAGCAGCCGGCAGCCCGGGGGAGGGCTCGCCGAGCCGTCGGTAAGCGGCGGTCACTGCGCCGACTGCGCCGTCATCGTCCGCGCGAAGTGCAGATGTCGGACGCGCCCGGCCTCTACCTGGAATCCCGAGACGTGGCCTCTGGTGTCGCGGCTGAAGTCGAGCACCGTCGTGTCTTCCACGAAGCCGTCGCGGTACGTCGGCGTCAGCACGCCGATACGCCGGCCCTTCCGAAAGGCAACGAGCTTCCCCGCGTCGACGCGCACGAGCCAGGTCACGTCCACCTCGGAGTTGTGGTAGCTGCCCTCGTATTCGGCCAGCTGTGCGGTGGTGGGCTCTGCGCGGGCCGTGCGAAGAAAGGTGACGGGCAGCGCAGTCCCGTTGCGCACCACGAGCCGTGTCGGCGCGCCAGCGCTGTCTCCCTCGAACGCAACCTGAGTCCCAGCTCCGGCGCGGAAGCGCAGACCGCCGATGGGCACGAGCGCGGTGTGGCGTCCCGAGTCCGCGGCCGGAGGGAACACGAGGGTGTCGCCGGCGAGCTCGGTCCGGCGGACCTCGCCCCGATCGACGTTGCGCCAGACACCGGTGAGTCGCGCCATCGAGCCGGGAGCGGCGTCCACGCGCGGCGCACCGGCGAGGGCCACCCGGAACGCGGAGTCCGGATCGGCCGTCATCTCCCGCCCGAGGTAGATGCCCGCCACCCTGCGCAGGAGCGAGTCCGGACCGGACGCCGAGTGATTGCAGAACGTCGCCATCGCGATGTGCTGCTTTGGAAAGCGCATGAAGGCGGACCGGTAGCCGCCCCATGAGCCGGTATGGCTGATCATCGGCAGCCCGCGATACGTGCCCACGTTGATGCCGAACCCGTACGCCGCCTCGGTGCCGGTCATTGCGAGCGAATCGTTGTTGAGGCGCATCGGAGTGCTCATCGCCTCGACCGCCGCTCGGCCGATCGTGCCCTCGTCGTAGTTGCGCACCCAGCGACTGAAGTCCTCGACCGTCGTGTGGATGCCCGCGGCGCCCGCCATCTGGTCGAACATCGACATGCGAACAGCGAAGTGGTCGCCGCGCGGCATGTACGCCGTGGCGCGGTTCGGGATGATCTGCGTGTGATCGTCCTGGAACCAGGTGTCGCGCATGCCGAGGGGCGCGAAGATGCGGGTGGCCGCGAACCGTGACAGCGGCTGGCCGCTGACGCGATAGACGATCTGCGCGAGAAGGACGTATCCCGAGTTGCTGTAGAGGTAGCGCGTGCCCGGCTCGAAGTTCAGCGCCTGCTGCCGTGTGATGAGTCGCAGATAGTCGACAGTATCCTGGACACCGTCGAAGCTCACCCCGTCGATCTCCTGAAGACCGAAGTGGTCGCGGATGCCGCTCGTGTGACTGAGGAGGTGGCGAATCGTGATGCGGTCGGCATAGGCCGGCAGCTCGGGGATGTACTTCCGCACCGGATCATTGACCGAGAGCTTGCCGTCCTGCTGGAGGAGCAGGATGCTCATCGCGGTGAACTGTTTCGAGATGGAGCCGATCTCGAACACGGTGCGCGGTGTGTTGGCGATCCCGAGCTCCAGGTTCGCCATGCCGTAGCCGCGCGCGTAGAGGATGTTCTCGTTCTGGTAGACGCCGAGGGCGCAGCCCGGAGAGTCCGTCCGGTCGAAGGCGGCGAAGACGCTGTCGGCGCGTCGGGCGCGGCTGTCGCGGCCACCAGCGAGCGGCGGCGCGGCCGACTGTTGCTGAGCCAGGGCGGGAAGGGCAATCGCACCAGCGACGAGCGCGGCGAGGAGGAGGCGCATGAGAACGACCTGGGTGACGGTGGATGCGGACGGCTGCGAAGGTAGCGAACGCCACGGACTCTGGCGAATGGAGGCCGAGTCCATCGGTCACGGCACGTTGCGACTCCCAGCGCTGCGTCCTAC
>JAYUTY010000425.1:0-3515 GCA_043754875.1 Gemmatimonadota bacterium | reverse complement strand
TCGGTCGCGTCGACCGTCTCGACCAGGTCCGGTTCGACGAGGAGCGCGTCGGACGCGAAGATAGGGGCGCCGAGCCGCAGGGCGATCGCGATGCTGTCGGACGGTCGCGCATCGATCTGCACGAGCGTGTTCTCACCCTGCACGTGCAGCTCCGCGAAATACGTGCTCTTCTCGACGCGAGTGATCTGGACGCGCCGCAGCCGCGCGTTGAGGCCTAGGAGCAGGCTCTTGAACAGGTCGTGCGTGAGCGGGCGAGCGCGCTTCACGCTGTGCATGTGCATGACGATCGACTCCGCCTCCGGCTGCCCGATCCAGATGGGGAGCAGGCGCGTGCCGCCGCGCTCCTGCAGCACGACGACGTAGGAGTTGGTGGAGGCGTCGAGCCCGAGTCGCGAAACGGTGACTTCGATCATGGTAGTGCTACCCCGGTCCGGGCGCCCGAGTTGCGGCGCCCAGCCGGAATGGGATCAGCGAACGGCGCGAGCGGAGCGCTTGAGGGCCGCCGCCTTGTCGGTACGCTCCCAGGTGAAGAGCGTCGCGGCGGTCTTGCCGCTGCCGACCTTCTCGGGGGTGCGTCCGAAGTGTCCATATGAGGACGTGGCGCTGTAGATCGGCTTGCGCAAATCGAGCGCCTTGATGATTCCCTTCGGGGTGAGGTCGAAGTTCTCCTGCACCGCCGCGAGAATCCGTGCCTCGGCGACCGTATCGGTCCCGAAGGTATCGATCCGAATGGAGACGGGTTCAGCGACCCCGATCGCGTAGGCGACCTGAACCTCGCAGCGGCGCGCCAGGCCGGCGGCCACGACGTTCTTGGCGACCCAGCGTGCCGCGTAGCAGGCGGAGCGGTCCACCTTGGACGGGTCCTTTCCGCTGAAGGCGCCGCCGCCGTGACGGCCCATGCCACCGTAGGTGTCCACGATGATCTTGCGGCCGGTGAGCCCCGCGTCGCCCTGTGGCCCGCCGATGACGAAGCGGCCGGTCGGGTTGATGTGATACTTGATCTTCTTGGTGCGCAGCTCGACCGGGATCGATGCCTCGATGACGTCGCTGATGATCGCCTTGCGGAGCTTCGTGTTGTTGATGCTCTCCGCGTGCTGCGTGCTGATGACGACCGTGTCGACCGCAACGGGGACGCCGTCCTCGTAGACGACCGTCACCTGCGCCTTGCCATCTGGCCGAAGCCACTTGAGGTCGCCGCTCTTGCGTCGATCGGCGAGCGCCTTCGTGAGCCGGTGGGCGAGAACGATCGGCATCGGCATCAGCTCCTCCGTCTCGTCCGACGCGTAGCCGAACATCATGCCCTGATCGCCCGCACCGCCGGTGTCCACGCCCATGGCGATGTCGGCGGACTGCCGGTCGATCGTGCTCATGACCGCGCAGGTGTTGCTATCGAATCCGAAGCCGGCGTCGGTGTAGCCGATGCGGCGAATCGTGTCGCGCACCACTTCGGGCAGGTGAACGTACGCGTTGGTGGTGATCTCGCCCGCGATCACGGCGAGGCCGGTGGTGACGAGCGTCTCGCACGCGACGCGCGAGGCGGGATCTTCAGTCAGCAACGCATCGAGCACTGCGTCGGAAATGGCATCGGCGACCTTGTCCGGATGCCCTTCGGTGACTGATTCGGAGGTGAAGAGACTGCGATCGAACACGGAGGGTTCCCCACTAGCAGTTGGAGAGGAAAAAAGAAGACCCGACACCATGCTGCCGGGCCCAAGCGTCGTCAGGCGACGATGAGAGCGAAAGAAAGCCTGCTACTCTCCACCCGGCAACCCGTCGCGCAGGTACGGCGCGTCGCCGATGACGTCGGCCAGCCGACGCGCCAGCTCATGGCGCGCTTGTTCGGCCGTGAGCGCGCGCAGCGCGGCCGACGCGGCGAGCTTGGCATGCGCCTCGGTGACGCTCCGGATGATGCGCTTGACCAGCGGCACGGAGCGGGGCGCGACACTAAGCTGGCGCACGCCGAGGCCGAGGAGTGCAAAGGCCATGAGCGGCTGCGATGCCATCTCGCCGCACACCGAGACGTCGATGTCGCCGAGCTCCGCGACGTCCACGGTGCGCTTGATCAGTCGAAGAACGGCTGGATGCAGAGGGGTGAAGCGAGGAGCCAGGTTCACGTTGCCGCGGTCGACGGCGAGCGTGTACTGCACGAGATCGTTCGTCCCGATGCTGAAGAAGTCCACCTCGCGCGTGAGCGTGTCGCTCGCGACGGCGGCGGCCGGCGTCTCGATCATGACGCCGAGCGGAACATCGATTCGATGTTCGACGCCACGCGCTCGCAGCTCCGCGGCCGCCTGCTCCAGCAGGACGCGCGCGGCGCGCACCTCGTCGAGACTCACGATGAGCGGCAGCATGATGCGCAGGTCGCCGTGCACTGCCGCACGCAGCAGCGCGCGAAGCTGCGTACGAAACATTTCCGGCTGGTCCAGGCACATGCGGATTGCGCGCCAGCCGAGGAACGGATTCGGCTCCGTCGGAAAGCCGCCCATCGGCAACTTGTCGCCACCGATGTCGAAGGTGCGGATGACGACAGGTTGGCCGGCGAACGCCTCGACGACGCGGCGATAGGCGCGATACTGCTCGTCCTCGTCCGGCATCGACGCGCGACCGATGACCAGAAATTCCGTCCGCATCAGCCCCACGCCCTCGGCACCGCTGCGCGCGGCGGCCTCGGCTTCCTCCGGGATGTCCACGTTGGCGCGCAGGATCACGCGAACGCCGTCCAGGGTGACTGCTTCGAGTGCGCCAAGCTCGGCGAGCGATGCCTCGGCGATCGCTTCTTCTCGCTGGCGCTCCTGATAGGTGGCGATCTCCTCATCGGACGGATTGATCGCGAGCATGCCCGTGCTGCCGTCGAGCACGACGCGTTCGCCGCCGCGCAGCTCGGACGTCGCGGTGCGCAGGCCGACGATGGCTGGCAGTCCGAGCGACCGCGCGAGAATCGCGACGTGCGACGTGCGAGTGCCTGCGTCGGTGGCGATGGCGACGATCGAGCGGCGCTCGAGCTGAACGGTGAGGCTCGGCGTGAGGTCGTGCGTGACGAGGACGGCCTGGGCGCCGGGCGGCAGATCGACGGGATCGTGGTCCGGGAGCCCGAGCAGGATCGAGAGCACGCGGATGTGGACGTCCGTCAGGTCGCCGACACGCTCGCGCAGCATCGCCGCGCTGTGGCGAGCGAAGCGCGTGCGCCACTCGAGCAGGATGAGGTCGAAAGCCTTCTCGGCGCCCAGATTCTGCCGCACGAGCTCTTCGACGCTGCGAATCAGCTCGCCGTCGTCGAGGATGGAGAGCTGCACGTCGAAGATGGCGGCCTCCTCGTGGCCGGCCGTCGTCTCGACACGAGATCGCAGGAGCCGCAGCCGCTCCTTCGCGCGTTCGAATGCAGCGCGAAGTCGTCGAAGCTCGTCCTCCACGTGCTCGTCCGGGATGATGCGGTGGCGCACATCGGGCACCTCCCATCGCAGGAGGTGCACGTAGCCAACGACGATTCCCGGCGAGGCCGGGATCCCCCGGATCTG
>JAYUTY010000424.1:0-3516 GCA_043754875.1 Gemmatimonadota bacterium | reverse complement strand
TGAAGGAGCTGGCGGAGCCGCTACGGGCAATGCCGGTGGTGCTGGCCCGAGCGATCGAGCAGCTGGTCCGCTCGCCATCGCACGTGAAGAACGCAAGCGAGCTGGCCGCGGCGGCGACGATGACGCCGCGCACGCTCTATCGACATCTGTCCCCGCTCGGTCTCGTCCCTCGGCAGCTGATCGCGTGCGCGCGCCTCCTCCGGGCCTATACGTTGCTGGCGGGGCCGACCAGCTTGTTGAAGGAGATCGCGCTCAAGCTTGGCTACAGCGACCCAGAGCAGCTGAGCTCTCAGCTGTCGGAATGGACCGGACATGCCCCACGAGATATCCGCCGTGCACTCTCACCGGAACGATTCGTTCAACTGCTGGCGGAGCACCTGCTGCATTCGACGGCCGGCATCATGGACGCCGGAGAGTCGGAGTGAACGCGCCGCGAACGGCGGGGTGCATGGCACGACCCGAGCAAGCTCGATGGCGCCGCGAAACAGCGCGCCACGAGAGCTGGTCATCGAAGAATGAGTGAGACCGAGGAAGCGATGTTCGGTGAGCGAGTGTGCGTGCTGGTGGTCGACGACGAGCCAGCGATCTGCAAGGCGCTGACGACGGCGCTCATCCGCGTGGGCTACGACGTGCTCGTGGCCCAGTCGGGTGACAGCGCGCTCGCGACGCTGTCTTCCGAGCGCGTGGACGTGATGGTGCTGGACCTGCGCATCCCGGACACGCGAGGCGACATCGTGTTCGAGCTGGCGGCAGCGTCGCATCCGCACCTGCGTCACCAGACGCTGTTCATCACGGGCGACATCTCCGAGCGCGCGCAGAAGCTGATCGCGTCGTGCCAGTGCCCCGTGATCCAGAAGCCGTTCGAGCTGAAGGAGCTGATCGCGGAGGTGGGCAGGCTCGCGCCGACCCGTCTGCGCGACGCGCGAGATCAGAGCGCCTGACGGCGCACTAGAGGCTCCACCCTCTCAGCTTCGCGATCGTTTCCTCGAGCGCCCGACGCTCCTCGTCCCGGCTTGCTTCCGCCCACAATCCCTCGAACGTCCTGACGGCGAGGTCGAGTGCGAGCGGGTCGTGCTCGGCGCTCGCGACACTCACCGCATTGTCCGCGAGCGCCGCGCGGGCGAGCTGATCGGCAGGAAACTGGTCGGCGACCCGCTGCCACCGCTCCATGCGCGTGCGCGGATCGGATTCGGCCAGCGCCCAGAGATGCCAGGCACCTCGATTGCCAGCGTCAGCCGAGATGGCGCGGGTCGCGAGCGCACCGACGACATCGGCGCCGCGGCCGGTCAACCAGTACGCATTGGCAAGAACGACCATGGCCTGTGCGTCATCGGGACGCTGCTCGGTGACCCGCTCGTAGACCGGGATCACGACTTCGGGCAGGTCGCGGAATGGCGCGGCCGCCGCGAGCAGGGCATCGGGGTCGGCGGCGCGAGAAAGCGCCTTGATGCGGTCGAGCAATGCACCGATATCGCCCTGCTGCCGATACTCTTGGACGGCTGTCGCGAGCGCGTCCGCCAGGTCGGTTGACGACAGGTCGGAAGAAGAGGAGATCATCGATGAAAGCTACTCGGCACCCTGGAGGGCGGGAGCGGGCGCGGGTACGTGGACGCCGTTCGAGTTCATGACGGACGCACCGCTCGACGAAATCGCGCTCGCCCGTGCGCTGCTGGCCCGACTGGCGTCGGACGCCAACGTGGAACTGTTGGCCGCGGCGCTGCTGACCGAAGTACGGGCAGCGGCCGGGGTGGTGGACGAGGCGGTTTCCGACGTCGATCTCGCGCCGCCTGAACGCGAGCTGCGGCGAGTGCGTGTGCAGTTCGCGCTCGGCGCGTCCGCCCGCACGCTGCAGCACACGATGAACAATCCGTTAACGGCGCTGCTGGCCGAGGCGCAGCTATTGGAGCTGGAGCCGATGTCGCAGGAGCAGCAGGAGGCGGTTGCGCGCATGGTCGTGCTGATCCGGCGACTGGTCGCGATCACGCGCCGACTGGACCTGCCGGTGGGTGGACCTGGCCAGGCATAGGAGGCGGGCCGACGACGAGACACGAGGGTGAGGGGCGAGACGGGGCGCGGCCGGTGTCCCGTCGGCGGCACGAAGTTCGCACGCAACAGGCTGTGGGTTGCGCGAATCGAGCGCGATGGCGATACTCGTCTTGTTCGGTGGTCCGACCGCGTGTCGCGTCCGACCGGCTGAACGCTGACGGGCGGCAATCCCAGTGGCCCGTCTGCGACGGGTGCACGAGGCGAGACGAAGCGCCGCGCCCTGATGGATCATCGCCTGGCCCCGCGTGACGGATCCGCGCCGGCAGACGAACGAGGGACAGCACCGAGTCGCGTCGCACTACCCCGTCATCATGCGTGATTCATGGAACTCGGTTCCATGGCGCTTCGCACAATGGCGAATCCTACTACGACGCGACTAGCACCAGATCGCAGGACGCGGGCACGCCGTGCGTGCATCCGTGAGCATTCACCTCAGAACCGACAACCGCTGCATGAATGAACGCCGGCGTCCTCCCCGCCGTGGCCGTGGGCCTCGCTCAGAGAGCCTGTCCGCTGCCGATCAGGCCGGGGAAGACAATCCGTATCGTGAGGGGCCGACTGACGCGCCCACCTCGACGTCGACCACGACGGTACCGACCCCACCCGCGGCACCGCTAGCGCCCGAAACTCCGAACGCGCGAGTCCCGCGAGTCCCGCGCGTGACGCGCCAGAGCGCCGAGCGCGCGGCGAGGGCTGAGATCCCAGGGGGTGCCCCGGCGGCGCAGATCGCGCTCGACCCGGCGGGAGCGCCCGCGACCCCATCGACGTCGGGATCGGCGAGCAGTCAAGGCACGCAAGGCACGCAGGGCACGCAGGGCATGGGTGGTGAGAGCGTGGCGGTCGGCGCGCAGAGCGGTGGGCCGAACGGAACTCAGGGGAGCGTGCAGAACGGCGCGCCAGCGGCACCGCGCGACGATCGGCCGGCGACCGGCGGGCCCGCCGCAGGTGGGTCGGGTGGACCAGCAGGTGGTCAGCCGGGTGTGAATCCACGGGACCAGCAGAACGGGCGGCGTGGGCGACGCAACCGAGGTCGTGGACGGCGCGAGCCGGGACAGGGTGGACCGCCGAGCGAGCGCATCGCACCGGTGCCTCCGGCACCGGTGCAGCTGGTGGCGACCGGGGAGACGATCGGGTGGCTCGATCCGTCGCGGGAGGGCGGCTTCATCCGGCGCGCGCAGGGCAGCTACCTCGCCGACGCAGGCGACGCCTACGTTCCACCGCAGCTCGTCCGACAGTTCGGCCTGCGCAAGAGCGACCAGGTGGCGGGACCGACCGGCCGCGACCCGCGTGGGCGCATGGTCCTGATCGATGTGACGGCGGTGAACGGTGACGATCCGGCGACCGCCCTGCGGCGCCCGGAATTCAACACGCTCACGGCGACGTATCCGGAGCGCAAGCTCGTGCTCGAGACCGGGCAGTCGGCCAAGGGTGGCAACGAGCTGATTCGCCGCGCGATCGACCTGATCGCCC
>JAYUTY010000423.1:0-3522 GCA_043754875.1 Gemmatimonadota bacterium | reverse complement strand
GGTCGGTGATCCCGGCGGTGCGATGCGGCTCGCCGAACAGGGTGATCGTTCCGCTGTCCGGGATGATGATGTCCAGGATCATCCGGATGGTCGTGGTCTTGCCGGCGCCGTTGGGGCCAAGCAGCCCATAGACGGAGCCACGAGGTACCTCGAGCGAGAGGTCGCGGACGGCGACGTGCTCGGCATACCGCTTGGCGACGTGCCGGATGTCGATGGCTAGGGAGGACATGTAGGGGCGGAGGAAGAGGAGGCGAAAGATACTGGATGCTTGGCATGCTGCGCGGTTCGGCATCATGCGCCGTTCGGCATCTCGCGTTCTATGGCATCTGGCGCCGTTCGGCGGTTTGCGCTGTTCGGCAGTGTGCGCAGTACACGGGTCGAGGACAGCTGCAAACGGCGCCAGATGCCGAACGGCGCCAGATGCCGAACGGCGCCAGATGCCGAACGGCGCCAGATGCCGAACGGCGCGAGGTGCCAGACTTCGCGAGGTGCCAGAGGGCGCGAGGTGCCGGAGGGCGCAGAGGCGGGGAATGAGGGTTGCCAGTGCATGGCATCGCGCCGACATTCGCCGGATGTCCTCTTCGCGCCTTGTCGGCGTCATACGTCTCGTCTGCGTCACGCTGCTCGCCTCGACAGGCGCTCAGTCCTGTTCGCCCTCGCATGAGGGCGGCAGTCAGGTCGTCGTCCACGATACCCTGATCGTCTCTGATGCCGCGAGCCTCGCCGGCCCGATGCGAGTGCTGCTCGACACGATGGCGAGGCGGCATGGAACGCTGGTGAGCGAGGAGCACGGCGGCTCGCTGGAGCTTGCGCGGCGCATCACCGAGCTGGGTCGCGTGCCGGACGTGATCGCGCTCGCGGACCAGGAGGTATTTCCGCAGCTGCTGATGCCAGGTGCGACATCGTGGTACGTTCGCTTCGCGCGCAACCGGATGGTTGTCGCATACACCGATCGCTCGAGATCTGCGCGGGAGATGTCGGCGTCGAGCTGGCGGGCGATCCTGCTTCGGCAGGACGTCGCGCTCGGGCGCACCGACCCAGCGCTGGCGCCAGCAGGATATCGCACGCTGCTGATGTATCGACTCGCTGAGCGGTACTATGCCGATCCCGGTCTCGCGCAGCGCCTCGAGTGGCGTACGAGGCCCGGGCTGATTCGTGGCAATGCGGCCGAGCTGGCGGCGCTGCTCGCGGCGGGTGAGCTGGACTACATCGTGGAATACGAGTCGCTCGCGCGCGCGAACAACTTTCGCTTCGTGACGCTGCCCGCGGAGATCGACCTGGGCGATGCGTCACGAGCGGCGGAGTATGCGCGCGCGATGGTACGGGTGAAGCGCGGGCGCGACTCGGTGACGCTGATTGGCGCGCCGATCCTCTATGGCGTGAGCATTCCGCGCGCCGCGCCACATGCTGCGTCGGCCGAGCGCTTTCTCGGATTCATGCTGAGCGCGGAGGGACGCGCGCTCCTGCGTGCGGCTCACGTTGATGCACTCGAGCGTCCCGAGACCGTCGGCGATTCGGTGCCGGCGTCCATCACGGCACTGCTGGCGATGCCGAACGGCCTGCGTCGCTCTCCGTGACGTTGCGTCGTGGGGATCGTGTGGCCGGCGCGGCGATGATGAGCAGTGCCGTGGCGCTGCTCGCGCTGCTCGTGCTGCCGGTGGGCGCGCTGGTGATGCGAGGCGGTGTGGAGGGGGTTCGCCAACTCGCCGCCGACGTCGAGCTTCAGCGTGCGCTCTCGCTCACTGCCATTTCCGCGACGGTGGTGGTGCTCGCGACCATGCTGCTCGGGACGCCGCTCGCCTATCTGCTCGCGCGAGGAAGGATGCCGGCCGGCACCGTGGTGAGCGCGTTGCTCGACCTGCCGCTGCTGATCCCGCATCCGGTGGCGGGCATCGCGCTCCTGCTCGCGTTCGGGCGGGCGAGCGCGGCAGGGTCGGTGCTGGCTCGGGCGGGGTGGCAGATCGTCGGCTCGCCGCTGGGGATCGCGCTGGCGATGACGTTCGTCGCCGCACCGTTGTACGTGAGCGCGGCGCGCGAGGCGCTGGCGCGCGTGGATGCGCGATACGAATCGGTGGCCCGCACGCTGGGTGACTCCGCCTGGCGCGCGGTGTGGCGGATCACGCTGCCGATGGCGGGACGCGGCCTGCTCGCCGCCGCAGTCATGATGTGGGCGCGCGCGGTGAGCGAGTTCGGTGCGATCGTCATCCTGACGTACAATCCGAAGGTGGCGAGCGTGTTGAGCTACGATCGGTTCACGGCATTCGGGCTCGACGCGGCGCTCCCCGTGGCGGCGGTGCTGGTGCTGCTCGCGCTCGTGCCACTGCTCGTGCTCCGCTCGCTGCGCGCAAGCGCGACGTCGGCGGGGGAGCGCGGTCAGTGATCGCGCTGGAGCGTGTGACGGTACACGCTGGATCGTTCGTGCTCCACGAGGTGACGACGCGGATCACGCCAGGACAGTGGGGGATCGTGCTCGGCCCAGCAGGGTCGGGCAAGACGACGCTGCTCGAGACGATTGCGGGGGTGCGCACGGTAAGGAGCGGGCGCGTGCTGCTGCGCGGCGTGGACTCGACGCACACGGTGCCCGAGCTACGTCGAGTGGGGATGGTGTATCAGCATGGCTTTCTCTTTCCGCACCTCAGCGTGCGCGACAACGCGCGCTACGGCACGCGCGACCACGCCCGCGCTGACGCGCTACTCGAGCGGTTCGGAGGTGGTACGCTCGTGGACCGCGACGTGACCGCGCTCAGCGGCGGTGAGCGACAGGTCGTGGCGCTCGTGCGATCACTGGCACGGCAACCGGACGTCCTGCTGCTCGACGAGCCATTCTCGGCGCTCGACCCACGCCGCCGGGGAGTGGTGCGACGCGAGCTTCGCGCACTGCAGCGGGCCGAGGGCACCACCGTGCTTCAGGTGACGCACGATTTCTCCGAAGCGGGCACGCTGGGCGATCTGGCTCTGCTGATGGACGCCGGGCGATTGGTGCAGGCGGCTTCGCCCGAGGAGCTGTTCCGGCGACCGGCGACGGCGGCGGCGGCGGAGTTCCTGGGCGCGGAAAACATTTTCGCCGGCATCGTGACGGCGTCGCCCGATGGATCGGGGAGCTGGCGCTTCGAGACGGGCGGGATCCTGCTCGTGGCGGTCGGGGAAAGTGCGGTGGGGCCGGCGCACGCGGTGATCCGAAGCGAGGACGTGGCTCTTGCTCTCGGGCGCGGCGGAGCCAGCTCCGTGCGCAACGTGCTCGACGGGGTGGTGCGCGAGATCGTGTCGCTCGGGGCGGTTGCTCAGGTGACGGTCGACGTCCGCGGCGTGGCCGTGGTTGCGAGTGTGACGGTTGGGGCGGTGCGCGAGCTGGGGATTGCCGTGGGGGATGCGGTGGTGGTGGGGGTGAAGGCTACCGCAGTCCACCTGTGTTGAGAGGGGCACTGTGGTACCTGATACTGTACTGCCGCTGCAGTACACGGGTAACTACGTAGGACACGGTACTCGGACTGGCATACGGCCCCCTAGAATACGGGGCTGTTC
>JAYUTY010000422.1:0-10228 GCA_043754875.1 Gemmatimonadota bacterium | reverse complement strand
GTCGTGCAGGGTGCAGTCTCCGCAACGCGGGTGGCTGGACGCCGGATTCGCACGAAGCCGTTGCGCTGCCTCTCGCCGCGCATGCGGCTCGACGATCTGCTGGCGACGTATCAGCCCATCGAGCGCGAAGTGGCGCGAGTGGCGACTCCGAAGCACCGGTAGGCGGTGCCGTGGTGACGCGAGTAGATCACGTCACCACGGCACGCGGCTCACCGTGTCAGGGCGCTATGGCCGAGAGACCAGCCTCGTGAGCGCGATGAGGTACTCCTTCGTCTGCGCATCGTAAGTCACACGGTACGCCGTCGGAAACCAGCCCGGCTGCGCGTACCGCGCCGGCACGGAGATCGGCGTCGTCACGTCTGGCTGCGTCAGGAGGTATGCCCGTGTGATCATCGGCTCGTAGAAGGTGAAGCGGCCGTTCCACGATCCGTAGATGAACGTCTTCGTGAACGGCTTGTACCCACGGGGGTTGCCGAACAGTCCCTGGAGCTCGGGCGCTTGAGAGTTTAACCAGTGGACACCCATCTCTGGCACCGCCTGAGCTGCCGGATCGCCGGGCACTAGATAACCCGACGGCACGTACACGCCTGTCGGAACGTTCCTGGCCTTCGTCTTAAACAGCGGGTCGCTCGGGAGGATGCTGTTCCGCTCGGCCAGGGAGATCGTGTAGAAGTGGAAGTCGAAGTGCGGGACGGTGTAGACGCCGGCCGGCGGGTGGCCCTGCGGATTCCAGTCGAGCTCCGCGAACTGATAGGGCGCCGGGCTCTTCGGCGGCAGCGCCAGCACGAGTGAGTGTTCCTCCGCATCCTGCGGCAGCCCCTCGAGCGCTGATGGATCGAGCGAGATGCCCAGCTCTACTGGCTGCTGACCACTCTTCGCGTCCAGCACCACGTAGGTGCGCGCCATCCCGTTGCCGAGCTTCTGGGGCACGCCGTACTGCCGATGCATTCCGGGTGTGTCGTACCCCGCGCGATCGAAGCTCGCGGAGCTCGCCTGGTCGAGCGCTGGCGACGTGGTGGTGTCGGGTGCGCACGCGGCGAGCAGCGTGAGCGTGGCGACGGAACTGAGCGCGCGAATGGTGCGCGTTGGTGCAGACATGACGACGACCTCCGGTGGAGGAGTACCAGACGGCTCAGCGCCACCGGAGTGGCACCGAGCGGCGAAAAAGACTGTGCTGCCTGGAGTGCGCGATATATGACACCGTACCCAGCGTCAAGCGAGCCCGGCAATCCTACACACCAGTTTGCGGCAGCATCGTGAGCACAGGCCGGATCGTCGTCACCGCCGGCGCGAACAGCGCGAACTGGTCCGGGTCCGCGAAGACGATCCCGAAGTCATGTGGCGTGAACGCGCGCGCCAGCCGCTCGGCGTACGAGCTGCGAAGCAGCCGCACGTAGTAGTCGACGTCGTAGTCGCGCGGATCGTTTGGCGTCGCGTCGTCCACGATGCCACCCTCGCCGTTCGGCCGGCGGTACACCTGCACACGGTCGCCCGTGCTCCATGTCTCGCGCCCGCTCGCCAGCATCGCTTCGTATGTCAGCTCTCGACGCGCGGCGCGCGATTCGAGATAGTCGTCGGGCGACTTGGTCAGCCGCACGCGCGAAGCAACCTGGTGGGTAGGCAGCGCGCGGGCACGCAGCGCGCCCACCGTCTGCAGGTAGCAGTCGCGCACCCCCACGACGTCGCCGACGAGCAGGCGCTCGATTGCGGTGCGCAGGAAGACGTCGCCGAACGGCTCCGAGCGGCTCGACCGGAACGCGACGCCGCGCAGCAGTAGTGTGCCGTCGTAGCCGAGCAGCGCATAGTTCTTTGGCTCGTGCGAGAGCATCGCCGCGTAGCGCCCATCGAGCTCGAGGTGGACGAGCGGCGGCAGCAGCGCGGCGACTTCAGCGACCACGCGCCGCTCGTCCTCCTCGCTCCATGCGTCTGGCACGGCGAAATACACACCGTCGGTATCGGCCTCGAGGAGCGTCACGCCCCGTGACGCGAGCTCGCGGCAGAGCAGCGCGAGTACCTCGCGGCCGCGCCGCGTCACCTCGTTCGCAGCATGCACGTCGGCGAAGCGCGTCAGCTCGCCCCCGGCCGCGAGATACCCGTAGGCGGAGTTGACGACGATCTTGAGCGCAGCCGACATCGCTTCGTGCGTGTGGCGCGCCGCTGAGCCTGGCGCCGCGGCGCGCGCCTGCGCCTTGGCCTCCAGCCGCCGATCCACCAGCCGGTCCACGAGCGTGAGCAGCGCGCCGAGTCGATCGCGCGCCGGACCGATCCGGTAGGCGCGCATGAGCGAGGGATACAGGCTCGCGACATCTGCCTTCACCACGCGGTGCGCCACCCCGGAGGCGAACAGGTGCAGCGCGGCGCCGCTGTGCGGCGTTCGGTCGCCCGCCTCGTGCGCCGGCAGCGCAGCCCCGGCGCGGAGGTACGCGCGCACCAGCATCGGGTCGATGACACCGGTAGCCGCCCCCGCATCGGCCAGGCGCTCGTAGCGGCGCGGCGCCATCTGCGCGAGCGCATACGCTGCCCCGCCGAGCATGCGCGAGAGGGCAGCGACCTCCTCGACGTCGTCGGTCGCGTAGCGACGCACGCGCTCCGGATCGCTGCAGTATGTGGTATAGATCTCTGCGCCCGGGATGTACTCGCGGTCCGGCGCCGCGATGCCGAGAAACTTCGCCACGACCTTGAGCCCATGTCCTGGGAGCTCGCGCGTCGAGAAGTCGTACCGGCGCACGGCGTCGAGCGTGTCGATCAGCTCGCGGCCTGGCGCCACGAAGCGCACGCGGCGCGGGCTCAGCGGGTCGCCCGACGGCGCGCCGAACCGCGCGGCGCGCTGCCGGAGGCCGGCATCGCCAAGACGTCCGAGCACGAGCGGCACTCTCAACAGCCGCGCGCGCTGCTCCAGAAAGGGCAGATCGAAGCCGTGAAGGTTGTGATTCTCGATCACGTCCGGGTCGGCAGTGCGCACGCGATCCATCAGCATGCGGATGAGTGCCGCCTCGCCAGCGGTATCGCCGGACGGCGCCTCCAGCACCTCGGTGCGTTCGTCGTGGTAGCGCACCGAGATCATGAAGATGCGATCCTCTCGTGCGTCGAGGCCGGTCGTCTCGAGGTCGAACTGGAGGCGATGCAGCTCGTCGAACGGGAGGTCGCGAAAGTACGTGCGCCCACTCGCAACGAGATACTGCTCGTCCGGCGGCAGCGTGAGCACGCTCCGGCCGCTCAGCTCACCGAGATGCGACACCCGCTTGCCAAGGCGCTGCGACGCGCCGCGCAGGAGCGCGGAGACGAGCGCGACGCCATCATCCGCGCTCACGAGGTAACGCAGCGGATCGGGGCCCGCGAGCTCGCGATGCTGCACACCGTGGCGCGTGTCGAGCTGCTGGAGATCGTCGAGACTGTCCAGCAGGATCCACGGTCGGAAGCGCACATCCTCGCGCACGAGCTCGCCCGTGCCCGGGATACGGCGCCAGACGACGGCGTGTCCCGTCTGCTCGGCGTGCACCGACACGATACCGGGGGTGGAATCCCACCCGTGCAGCCATTCGTCTTCCGTCGCACGGGTGAGCTCGGGAGCATGCGTCATGACGCAAGTTAGCTCGGCCGGGCGCAGATCACGCTCGTCGCTGGGCGACGCGACCTGCCCCGCAGACTGGTCGCCTAGCTTCCCGCGCTGCAGGAGCGAAGCAGCAGATTGAGCACGATCGTCAGGATGATGGACAACACGATGCTCGTGGCGCATCCCGTGAACCGAACCTTCATGCGCCGCGCTCGCGCCGGCTCTCCTCGCTGTCGCTGCGCTGCATGGCATCGAGCGCGCGGTCATCGGCATTCCGATCTGCCATCTGTGCCCCTCTGCAAGAGTCTGTCGCTGCTGCAGGGCGCAGAGCCCATGCCGTGCTGCCACGTTGCACGCGAACCCCTGAGATTGGTGGCGCGACTATTCCGTGGAACGCGCGCATGAAGATCACCATCTACTCAGCGCTGGAAGGCGCACGAGTCGCCAACGCCGTCCCGCCCGCGTATCGCGCGCTGCTGCCTGACTCGCTCGATCGTGCGCAGAGCTACTCCGTGCTGCTCTTCGCGCACACGGAGCGCGACGTCGTGCCCTCGGCCCCCGTGCGCCGCGCGCTCCGACGGCTTCGCTCACCAGTCGCGCCTGGTGGAATCGTCGCGGTTGGAACGGTGTTCACGAGCGAAGCGCTGGCACTGCTCGCCGAGCCCGACGGCCACGTCGTCGCGCTACGCAAGAGTCACTGGACCGACGAGAGCGCCCGCGCGCGACAGCTCTGATCCGGCGTCGTCACGCACCGTCGCGCGCGGGCGCGATTGCCGGACGGAGCCAGCGAGAGAGAGGCGTCCGGCGTGCAGCCGACGGTCGCGTCCTCGCTGGCAATTAACCCACCCACCTTCCACCGCGACCCATGCCAGTGCTTTCGATGTTGCGCGGTTCGGTGTTTCTGCTCCTTGCTTCCGTTGGGCTGGGCCAATCAGTGGACGCGCAACGGCTTGCGCCGCGTGCCGTCACGTCATCCCACGTGCGCGCATCTGGCGATGCGCGCCAGGCTACGAGCCTCTCATCGGGGAGCCGCTCACAGCATGCGATGCTCGACGGTACCGCTGCCGCTGTCGCCAGTCGAGGCTGAACTCGTGCGGCGGTGTGCAGCCGTGCACAGCCCCTGCGGTGCCTACACCGTGGCGACGAGTGCGCCACCGTCGTCGGCGAACACGCCCGCCTCCGTCCCACGAGACGCCACGAGGTGCCACTCGCTCACGAGCAGCATCTCGACGTCGGCGATCTGCCCTGTGGCGAAGAGATCGAGTGGACGCCGGCCACCCAGCTCGATCTGCGGGGATCCGAGCCAGCGACGTGCGTCGCCGTCGCTGGAGAAGATGTCGCGGAGCAGCGCCATGGTGAACCGAAGCTGCGATCGCTCATCCGGCACCTCGGGGAGCACCGACTCCACGAAGGTCACCAGCGGCACATCGAGCCCGCGTTCGATCGTCACGCGCCCCGCGCCTGGCCTCTCTGCTCCGCAGAGCCATCGCTCCAGCTCCTGCTTCGTCATGATCGTCCGTTCTCCATTCACCGCCCTGCACTCCCAGCGATACCGACGATACCGACGATACCGACTTCGGCATCTCTTCGGGAAGTCCAAGCTAGTGGGAACATTTGGCGCAGCAAGTGCGACGTGGCACGCGGCCATAGGCGAATGACGAACGGCTGTTTCCTCGCTCTCAGCACAACGATGAGAGTTGCGAGCGCGGCGCCGCACCGGGACATTGGACCACCATTCGTCCAGAACATCTCCCTCGCCCGTTCGCGTGCCCCAGCCCTGCCGCCCCGAGCACCTGAGCCGGTGACTCGATCTGCCCTCCCGAACATCCCGCTGATCGGGCGCGCCGCGCCGCTCGCGTCGCTCCTCGCCTCGCTCGATCGCTCCGCAGCAGGACATGCCGAGACCGTCTTCCTCGCGGGCGAAGGCGGCGTGGGCAAGACGCGCCTCGCGCGGCTCGTCGCCGAACGGGCGCTGCAGCGCGGCATGGCCGTGGCCGATGGGCGCGCGTTCGCGGTGGAGAGCGGTGTGCCGTATGCGATCTTCACCGACGCGCTGCTCCCGCTCCTCCGCGTTCTGGATTCCGGCGCGCTCACCGTGCTCACGCGTGGCACCGGGAGCGATCTCGCGCCGATCGTGCCATCGCTGTTCGCGCCCTCATCGCGTGGCGGGGAGAGCGCCGCCGACGCCAAGGCGCGCATGTACTGGAGCTTCGTCCAGCTCATCGGGCGGCTCGCCGCGCGCCAGCCGCTGCTGCTCGTGCTCGACAACGTGCAGTGGGCCGACGCGGCGTCGATCGAGCTCCTCCACTTTCTCTCGCGCCAGGCAGGTGCCGGCGCGATCGATGGACATATCCTCATCCTCGCCACGTATGTGGACGCGGAGCGCGACCGCAACGCTCCGCTCCGTGCCGCCGAGCAGTCGCTGCTTGCACTTGGCGTGGCGCGTGTCGAGCGGCTGCTGCCACTCACGCTCGACCAGACGCGCGAGCTCGTACAGCGCACCTTCGATGCACCCGTCGCGGCCGTTGGCGACTTCGCTGCGACGCTGCACGACTGGACGCGTGGCAATCCCTTCTTCGTCGACGAGACGCTCAAGTCGCTCGTCGAGTCGGGACGGATCGCCCACCGCGACGGCCGCTGGGAAGGATGGGCCGCGGAGTCGCTGACTCCCTCGCGCTCCGTGCGCGACGTCGTGCTGGAGCGCGCGGCGCGCCTCAGCGCTCCTGCGCGCTCACTGCTCGACGTGTGCGCCGTGCTCGGCGCGCGCATCCGTCTCTCCGCGCTCGCGGCGATCGGCACGCCGGAGGAGTCCGCGCTGTTCGAGACGGTGGACGAGCTGTGCCGCGCCCACTTCCTGAGTGAGATGGTCACCGGCGACGCGGGCAATGCCGCTGGAGCGATGAGCGCCGAGACGAGCTACGACTTCGCGCACCCGCTCGTGCGCGACGCGGTCTACGCCACACTCGGCCGCGCGCGCGCCCAGCGCCTCCACGACCAGATTGGCGAGGCGCTCGAGCGCAGCTACGGTGGCAACGCGACGGCCCATGCCGCCGAGCTGGCGTTCCACTTTACGCACGGTACGGCCGGCACCGCGGGACTCAGCGCGGTGCGCTACCTCGCCGCGGCGGGTCGCCAGGCACTTGCGCGCTACGCCGATCGCGCCGCCGCATCGTATCTGCAGGCGGCGTTGCAGGGCGCCGAGGCCGCGGCCACCGGCGCACACGACGCACATTCGACGCGAGAGCACGTCGCGCTGCTCGAGTCGCTCGCGCGCGCGCGACAACGGCTCGGCGATCTCGACGCGGCGCGCGAGCTCTGGCATCGCGCACGCGCCGACGCCGTCGTGGCGGGCGATGCGCGCAGCGTCGCGACGATCGAGCGGCAGATGGGATTGATGGCTGCCGCAGCGGGCGATCCTCTCGCCGCGATCGCCCGCTACGACGCAGCACTCACTGCGCTCGGCATCGTTGAAGACAGCGCCGCGCAGGATGCCAGCCTCGTGGCGCGTGTACGCCTTGCGCGCGCGACTGCGCTGCACGCACTCGGCCGTCGCGACGAGGCGCTGGCCGATGCGCACGATGCGCTCGCCATCGCGACGCGACTCGATGATCGGGCCCTGCTCGCGCGCGCCCACCGCGCCCTGCTGTTGCTGCACGCCTGGACCGGACCGGCCCACGAGGCGCGCGCGCATGGCGAGCAGGCAATCGTGCTCGCTGCAGCCTCTGGGGAACGCGCCATCGAATGGTCGGCACACTGGGCGATGGCGATCCACGCCGGCCTCACCGGCGACGCGGCGGCGACCGCGCGCCACGTGCGCGAGAGCGAGCGCCTCGCCGACGAGATCCGCTCGCCGCTGCTTCAGCTCTGGACCGCCGACATCACCATCGAATATCTCGCCGGCATCGGCGACTGGCCGGCGGCACTGGCGATCGCCGACCGCGCGATCCCCGCCGCGCGCGCGCTCGGCCAGCGGACGCTGCTCCCTCGCCTGCTCGTCTGGACGGGGCTGATCCACCGCGGCCTCGGCGATCTCGATCGCGCGCGCGAGCTGATCGAGGAAGCATGGTCGCTCACGGGCGCCGGCGGTGGCCACGGTGACTCGAGTACGCTCGATGTACACGCCGTCGTGCCCGCGTACACCGGGATGACGGGCTACCTGATGGCGGCGAGCGACCACGCGCGCGCCATCGAGGTGGGCGAGGCGGGACTCGCGATCGCCGACCGCGCTGGCTACGTGGCGTGGGCGATCTACCGCCTCCTGCCGTTCATCATCGAGACGTCGCTCTACATGCAGGACCACGAGCGCGCGGCCCGCCACAATGCCCGTCTGCGCCGCGACTCCGAGGCGATGGGACATCCGCTTGGCATTGCCTGGGCCGACACCACCGACGCGCTGCTCGCCTACCTCGGAGGTGACCCGGCGCGCGCCGTGCCGTTGCTGCACGCCGCACGCTCGGCGCTCGAGCAGGTGCCCTTCGTCTTCGACGCGGCGCGTCTTCGACGACACATCGCGCGCGCCATGGCCGATGCCGGCGACACTGTGGGCGCCACCGCCGAGCTGCGCGAGGCGCACGACATCTTCGTCCGCCTCGGCGCGCAGCGCGAGATCCGCGAGACGCGCGAGGCGCTGCGATCACTCGGGGCTCGTCCGCCAGCACGGCGCGGCGGTGCGGGGGAGGGCGCGCTCAGCGCCCGCGAGCTCGAGATCGCGCGGCTCGTCGCGCTGCGACAGTCCAACAAGGAGATCGCCTCGGCGCTCGACATCTCGCCGCGCACCGTCGGCACGCACCTGTCCAACATCTTCGGCAAGCTCGGCGTCTCCACCCGAGGGGAGCTCACCGACCTGGTGCGCGCCGGCGAGCTGGATGCCGAGCCGGGGTGACGACGCATGACTGAGCGCGTGACTGGCGCGATGACGTAGCGCGCGCGTCGGCTGGCACTACGTCATTCGACGTATGTGGCGGCACGAGAGGCGGCCGTATCCTGAGCGCACCACTCAACCGGAGCTCAGCATGCCGATCTCGATTCGTCCGCTCGTCCGCCTGGCCCTCGCCTTTCTTCTCGTCCTGAACGGCGCAACGGCGTGCATCCCGTACACAGTCGGCTCCACGGCGCAGACGGTGCCGAACGGCCAGACGACGCACACCACGTCGTGGTACTTCGTCCCCAACGCCTTCAAGAGCCCGGGCGACACTGTGGCCGTGCCGATGGCCGGCGTGGACAACGAGTGGCGCCACGGCGTGGATGCGAAGTCCGACGTCGGCTTCCGCCTCGTACCCACGGGCGTCGTTCTGAACTACAAGCACCGCGTCACCGAGGCCGAGGCCGGACGGGCCGCTGTGGCGTACATGGTGGGCGGCGGTATCGTCAACGGCGGCGAGCACCTGCACCTGGAGGCCACGCTGATCGCCTCGGGCGACCCGTCGGCCAGCATGATGCCGTTCGGCGGCGTGCGTGCGATGCAGGTGATCCCGATCAGCGCCGGCGCAGTGAACGACTCGCCAACGATCGGTGCTTTCGGCGGCTTCCAGCTGGGCGACGCCTCATTCACGATCCGCCCCGAACTCGGCGTCTACTACGATCGATCGGCGCTCGGGGTGCGAAGCAGCAGCGTCATCTTCGTGCCGGCCGTGACGCTTCAGCGCGGACGTCGCCACAGCGAGGCGCAGACCATCGCGCCACAGCGGATGCAGGGCGCGTCGCCGGCACCGCCGCTGGCGAGAGGGATGGGTGACCTCGTGCGTTGCGCTCTCGGCTTCTGCGCCGGCCCCGCGTCGCCCCCGCACAGCGTCCAGCCCATGGTGCCGTGAGTATTATCTGGCTGCGCCACAGCCCCTCCCACTCTGGAATCAATGCTCCCATCGTCGCCTCCGATCGACTCGCCCGCCGGCGACGCTGGCATTGCCCTACACGTCGCTCGGACCCGTCGTGCAGGTGCTGCTTCTCTCCAGCATGGTGTCGCTTCTCGTCTGGCGCTTGTGGGCCAGCTGTTCAGCGGGTGCGCGCGGTCCACTCGCCGTGATCGCGCTGGTCTGGGTTGCCACGCTCGCCAAGATCGCGCTCCGCTGATCCTCCCGGGTCCCGCGCGACGCGCTACCGGCGCCGAACGCCCTGCACGAAGGTCGTGAGCGCATCCATGAGTGCCGGCGCGACGGGCAGCGCCGGGTCGGAATACGAGCGAAGCTGCGCGTCCTGATCTGCCGGGACCAGCTTCAACACGTGGTTCATCCCGTCCACGAGCACGAGCATCGCGGCGGGCATGGCCGAGGCGAGCAGCCGAGCGTCCTGGACCGAGACCTGGATGTCGGTGGTGCCCTGCGCGATCAGCACGGGCACCTGAAGCCGGCGCAGCTCCGCGAGGGGGTCGTACCGGAACCAGGAGATCAGGTACGGCTGGACGCTCGGCCGGAACAGCGCGGCGAGCGCCGGCGGCGCGTTGTCGACCGTGTGGCCCTGGTCGAGCTGGGCCATCACGCGATCGGCCTCGGCAAGCAGCTCGGCGGGGGCACGCGCCGCGAGCTGCTCATGGAGCACTCGCGAGGCGGGTCGGCCGACGCCGGCGAGCGAGGCGTAAGCATCGGCTCCCGCGCGCTGCGCCGCGAGCATTCCCAGCAGGGAGCCCTCGCTGTGGCCAGCCACGGTGAGCGTCGAGAAGCGCGCATCGGACTTGAGCTG
>JAYUTY010000421.1:0-10241 GCA_043754875.1 Gemmatimonadota bacterium | reverse complement strand
GGGATGTCTTCCGCGATCACGGTGCGCGATGTCGGGGGCGCGATCGTCACGATGACCAGCTCGCCGGCCACTGGGTGGTAGCTCGCCCGCTCGCTTCGACCCTCGACGACCACGCAGCCGGTCGCAATGAGCGTGGCCGCCTGTGTCCGGGAGAGGTCGAGGGCACCGGCGACGAAGAGGTCCAGCCGGGGAGCGTCATCCCGGGCACGGAGTTCGTGGCGAGTACCCGCCTCGCCTGCTTCGCCGGCGGTCATGCGAGTGGCTCGCCGGCGTCCTGGCCCTGTCGATCAGCCGGCGCAGTTTGGACCGAGGCATTGCCCTGCTCGTCCACTCGCTGGTGCTGCGCCTTGATCTCCTGCTCCTCACGGGAGAGCGACCAGGCGAGAATGATCGCTCCGACGGTGACGGCGGAGTCGGCAACGTTGAAGGTCCAGAAGCGGACGTCACCCGCACCGATGTCGATGAAGTCCACCACGCCCTGGGGACTCCGGAAGCGGTCGATGAGGTTGCCGGCTGCGCCGCCGAACGCGAGTCCGAGCGCCGCCACACGGATGCGGTCGCCGGCGCGGGAGCCGGTGCCGGTCATGCGGTAGAGCCGCCAGAGGACGACGAGGGCCACCATCGCGAACGCGCCGAAGATGAAACGCGAGTTCGGCCCCAGCGACATGCTGAACGCGGCGCCCGGATTGTAGGCGAGGGTGAAGCGCACGATGTCCCCGATGATGCGGTGCGGGACGTAGCGCGGCGCGAGGAGGCGTTCGGCGAGCAGCTTGCTCGCGAGGTCGACGACGATGATCGTCGTCGCCGTGGTCCAGAAGAGGCGGCCGGTCGCTGACGCGGGCCTGGCGATGGTAGCGATCAGACGAGTTCTCCCTGCTCCACGGAGCGCGAGACGGCGGTCTCCGCGCGTGCGACGGCGCGATCTTCCCGCCACAGCACGAGCGCGAGCAGCATTGCTCCCACGCTCACCGCCATGTCGGCAACATTGAAGGTAGGCCACCTCGCGTCACCGAGACCCATATCGATGAAGTCGACGACGCCGAGGCCGGAGCGGAGCCGGTCGAGCAGATTGCCGAAGGCGCCGGCGCAGACGAGCGAGAGCGCGAGCACGCGCGGCCAGTCGCCGCGCGTCGTGCTGCGGTAGAGGCGACCGAGTATGAGCAGCGCGATGATCGTCAACGCCGTGAAGATCCAGCGCGACTGTGCGCCGAGGTTGAGCCCGAAGGCAGCCCCGGGGTTGTAGACGAGCGTGAGGCGCACGCCACGACCGAGTACCTCGTGCGGCACGTGCTGCGGCTCCAGCAGGTGCTCGGCCAGATTCTTCGTCACCACGTCGAGCATGGTGACGATGGCGAGCACCGGCCAGAAGAGCGCCGCATTACTTCGACTTTGCATCTTCCTCTTTCTGCTTGCACGCGATGCAGAAGCGGGCATGCGGCAGCGCATCGAGCCGCTCGAAGGCGATGTCGCCGGCGCAGCTGTGGCACTTGCCGAAGGTCTCGGGCGAGCGATACAGCCGGCGGAGCGCCTGATCGATGTGCCAGAGGAAGCGGCCCTCCTGGCTGGCGAAGAGGAACGCCTTCTCGCGCTCCATCGCGTCGGTGCCCTGGTCCGCCATGTGGAACGAATAGCTGCTGAGATCCCCGTCCGCCTCCTGCGACGTGCTCCCGAACGCTTCGTCGTAGTGCCCCAGCTCCTTCAACACGCGCTTGCGCTCATCGAGCAGGCGCGCCTCGAAGTGCGCCAGCTGCTTCTTCGGCATCGGCTTCGACTTTGCCGTTCCCTTCACGGTCGCGCTCTCTGACGTGGCCATTGCTACTCGTCTCTGGTTAGGGCAAGGGTGGCGTGGATCCCGTCGAGATCCAACTGCTGCCTCGCCTGCATGTTCTCGTGCGTCTCGTCGCCCACCTGGAGCTCAGTGGCGAGCACCTCATCCGCGATCCAGGCGCGATGCGCCGCGACCGCATCGAGAATCGGCTGGTCTCCCGCGACCTGCAGCCGGATGCGGTCGCTGACCTCGAGCCCCGCCTCCTTGCGCATACGCTGTACCCGACTGATCAGCTCACGTGCCAACCCTTCGAGCCGCAGCGCCGGCGTGATCTCCGGGTCGATCGCCGCGAAGAAGCCACCGGCCTCCTGGACCACGAGCTCGCCCGATGCGCGACGGACGATCGACACATCGTCGGCGTCAAGACCGTGCGTCTCGCCGTCCACGGTGACGAGCAGCTCGCCACCGTGCTCAAAGTCGCGCAGGTGGGCACTGGTGAAGCGCGTCACGGCTTCCGCCGCCAGCGGGGTCTTCTTGCCGAACTTCTTCCCCAGGGCGCGAAAGTTGGGTTTCGCCTCTAGCGTCACGAGCGCGTCCGCACTCGTGGCGAGCTCGATCGACTTGATGTTGAGCTCTGCAGACAGGACGCCGAGCACGGGCGCGAGCGCGTCGTCCGTCAGACCTGGTGCCACGCAGACCATGCGCGACAACGGCTGCCGCACGTTGATCTTCGCCTGCTCGCGCGCCGCGCGGCCCAGTGTGGCGAGCGTGCGAACGCTCGCCATCAACTGCTCGAGTGCCACATCGGGCGCTGCCGCTTCCGAACGCACGTAGGGGGCGAGGTGCACCGACGATCCGGTGAGCTCACGATGCAGACGATCGGTCACGAACGGCGCGAAGGGTGCGAGGAGTCGGCAGACGACGACGAGAGTCTCGTGCAGCGTCGCGAAGGCGCTCCTGGTGTCGACGTCGAAGACGTTGTCGGTTGCCCAGAGCCGAGCGCGCGACTGCCGCACGTACCAGTTCGCGAGATCGTCGTCGACGAATTCCATGACGAGCCGCGCCGCGGCCGTCGCGTCGTAGTCCATCATGAGCTCGTCCACTCTCGTCTCCACACTGGCGAGGCGCGAGAGGATCCAGCGGTCCATCAGCGGGCGATCGGCCAGCGCCGGGTCCTCCGCCGACGGCGACCATCCGAAGTTCGCGTAGCGCGCGAACATCCCGCTGTAGATGTGCTTCAACGTCACGAGGAAGCGGCCCGCACCCTGGCGGATCTGCGCCTCGTCGAAGCGGCGCTCCTCCCAGACCTTGCTGCTCGTCACGAGAAAGAGGCGGACGGCGTCCACGCCGTGACTCGCGATCACCTGCCAGGGGTCGACGATGTTGCCCCGGCTCTTGGACATCTTCCGGCCCTCGGCATCCAGCACGAGGTTGTTGACCACGACATGCCGATACGGCGACGCGGTGCCCGGCGCGTTGTTGGGCAGCGCGTCGCCGAGTCCCGTGGCGATGGCGAGGAGCGAGTAGAACCAGCCGCGCGTCTGGTCCTGACCCTCGGCGATGTAGTCCGCCGGGAAGAGCCGCTCCACCGCGTCACGATTCTCGAACGGGAAATGCCACTGCGCGAACGGCATCGACCCCGAGTCGTACCAGGTGTCGATCACCTCGGGGGTGCGACGCATCTGCCCTTCGCAGCCCGCGACCGTGCAGGGCCACGCATGGGTATCGATGCCCGGCTTGTGCGGATCGAAGTCCGCGCCAAGGGGGGTGCCCGTGCGCTCGGCGAGCGCGGCGTAGCTGCCGATCACGTCCAGATGCTCGGTGTCGCGGTCGCAGATCCACACTGGAAGGGGCGTGCCCCAATAACGGTCGCGCGAGATGGCCCAGTCGACGTTGTTCTCCAACCACTCGCCGAAGCGTCCAGCACCGACAGCGGGCGGATGCCAGTCGATCTGCGCATTGCGCGCGAGCATCTCGTCCTTGTAGGACGACGTACGGATGAACCAGGAGGTGCGCGCGTAGTACAGCAGCGGCGTCCCGCAACGCCAGCAGTGTGGATACGAGTGCGTGAGCGTACCTGCCTTCCACAGGATGCCGCGCTGCTCGAGATCCGCGATGATGAGCGGGTCGGCGGCCTTGACGAACAACCCTCCGACGACGGGCATCTCGGCGGGAAACTCACCGCGCGCGTTGACGGGCTGCAGGAACGCGAGATTGTGCCGGCGCCCCGCCGCATAGTCGTCCGCGCCGAATGCGGGCGACATGTGCACGACGCCCGAGCCATCGTCGGCACTGACGAATCGCTCACCCACGATGATCTCGTGGCTCGTGCCTTCTGGATATTCGAGCCAGTCGACAGGACGGCGATAGCGCGCGCCAACGAGCTCCGCGCCGGTCAATGTGCCAACCGTCGTCCACCGCTTCGCGTAGTCGTCGCCCAGCACCGCCGCGGCGCGTGCCGACGCCATGATGATGGTACGCGTGTCGGCGCTGCCCGTCTTGCGAAGCTCGACGTACTCGAGCTCCGGATGCACCGCGAGCGCCGTGTTGCTGACCAGCGTCCACGGCGTCGTCGTCCAGACGAGGATGCGTCGCGCCGTGCGGCCAGGCAGCTCCGCGGCATCGTCCACGACCGCGCCTCCGACCATCCCGAGATCGAGCGCGATGTAGACGCTGGGATCCTCGACATCCTGATAGCCTTGCGCCACCTCGTGGCTGGACAAGGCGGTGCCGCAACGCGGGCAGTACGGAAGGATCTTGTGTCCGCGGAAGAGCAGCCCCTTCTCGTACAGCGTGGCCAGTGACCACCACACGCTCTCCACGTACGCGTTCGTGAAGGTGACGTACGGGTTCGCATAGTCGAGCCAGTAGCCGATCCGCTCGCTGAGCCGCTCCCAATCGGCACGGTAGGTGAAGACGCTCTCGCGGCAGAGGCGATTGAACTCGGCAACCCCGAGCTTCTCGATGTCCTGCTTACCACTGATGCCGAGCCGCTTCTCGACCTCGATCTCCACCGGGAGACCGTGCGTGTCCCATCCGGCCTTCCGCTCGACGCGGAAACCCTTCATCGCGCGGTGACGGCAGAACAGATCCTTGATCGCGCGAGCGAAGACGTGATGGATGCCGGGGCGTCCATTGGCGGTCGGCGGTCCTTCGTAGAAGACGAACGACGGGGCGCCGTCGGCTACGTCGACAGTGCGCTCGAAGAGCTTCTCCTGCCTCCAGCGCTCGAGAAGCTCGAGCTCGAGCTCGTCCGCCGGCTGGTCCGGCGAGACGAGTGCGAAGCGCGGCGTGGTGGTGAGCGTCTCCGTCACAATGCCTCCAGGACGCCGCGCACCAGCGCGGTCAGCCGCGGTTCTGCTTCGGCGGCAGTCGCGATGATCGTCTCGAGGCTCGCGGGCTCGAGAGCGTCGGGCAGACAGCGGTCGGTGATGATCGACAGCCCGAGCACGCGCATGCCGCCGTGCAGCGCCACGATGACCTCGGGCACGGTGCTCATCCCGACGACGTCCGCGCCGAGTGCGCGCAGCATGCGATACTCGGCCCGCGTCTCGAGAGCCGGTCCGGCGACGGCGACGTAGACCCCCTCGCGGAGCACAGTCCGCTGTTCCGCGGCGACGGCACGCGCGACGACGCGCAGCGATTCGTCATACGGAGTGGACATGTCGGGGAAGCGAGCGCCAAGGCGATCGTCGTTCGCGCCGATCAATGGGTTGTCGCCGAGCAGGTTGATGTGATCCGCGATGAGCATCAGGTCGCCGGGCGACCAGAGCGGGTGCATGCCGCCGCAGGCATTGCTGACGATGAGCGTGCCCGCGCCGAGGGCACGGAGCACGCGCACCGGAAAGGTCACCTGCTGGAGAGTGTAGCCCTCGTAGCGATGGAAGCGCCCCTGCATCGCGACGACGGTGTGGCCGCCGAGCGTGCCGCAGAGCAATCGTCCGGCGTGACTCTCCACCGTGGAGCGTGGGAAGCCTGGAATGTCGGCATACGCGATCGTCTCGTGCACGTCGATCTCGCGCGCCAGGCCGCCGAGGCCCGTGCCGAGCACGATGGCGACGTCGGGTGCCGTGGCGAAGCGCTCGCGCACCACCGACGCCGCGGCCTCTACGGCCTCGACAGTGTGCAGCGCGTGCGACGCGAGCGGCGACGCCATCGCGCTCGTCATCCCTGCTCCGCGGGTGCGGTGGGTACGGGCGGAAGTGGCGCGCCCTCGGCGGCGATGATGTCGGCGAGCTGCCGCTCGGCCATCATGCGCAGCGTGGCGAGATACGCGCGGCGCGCGCGATCGAGCTCGGCCAGATGGGCCTCGAGCTTCCGGATCTCGTTGCGAGTGCTCTCGGACTGCTTCTCGCCGTCGGCGCGCGCCTCGCGCAGGATCAGCTGTGCCTCGCGCTCGGACGACTCGCGGATCTCGGCGCGCAGCTGCTGGGCGCTCACGAGCGCATCATTGAGTGCCTTGTCCCGCTCGCGAAAGGCGCGGAGCTGCTCATGAAAGCCGCGCGCCTTCGATTCGAGGTCCTGGGACGTCCGCGTCAGCCGCTCCAGCTCTTCGGCGACCTGCGCGCGGAACTGCTCGACGCGCTCCGGATCGTAGCCACGAAGGCTGCGTCCGAAATCGTACCGCCGCACATCCAGCGGGGTGAGATGAAACGTCTCGTCCATTACGCGGCTCTCGCTCCGAACAGCACGGTTCCAAGACGCACCAGAGTGGCGCCCTCTTCGACCGCGATCTCGTAATCACCCGACATGCCCATCGACAGCTCGGTGGCAGGGTGCCCCGCGGCGCGCAGCAGATCGCCGCACCGTCGTGCCCCGCCGAACACCGACCGCAGCTCCGCCTCGTCCGCCTCCAGAGGCGCCATCGTCATCACGCCGCGCACGCATAGACCCGACAATGTGCGAAGGCGATCCGCCTCGCTCGCGACGTCGGCGGCCGTGTAGCCTCCCTTGCTCTCCTCGCCCGACACGTTCACCTGCATCAACACGTCGAGCGGCGCCGAGCGTGTGGCGCCGAACGCCGAAAGCGCGTCGGCGAGGCGGGCGCTGTCCATCGAGTGAATGAGGTGAAAGCCATCCAGCTGCTTCACCTTGTTGCGTTGCAGGTGGCCGATCAGGTGCCATCGCAGCGGCTCCTGCACCTCCGCCATCTTTCCGAGCGCCTCCTGCACCTTGTTCTCCCCCACGTCAGCGACACCGGCCAACCACGCAGCCCTCGCGGCGTCGGAGCCATAGGTCTTGGTCACTGCGACCAGCGTCACCTGCTGTCCGTGCCCGCCCCGCGCACGCGCATGGGTGATCGTGTCCCGAACTGCAGCGACCCGAGCCGGCAAATCCTGAAAAGGCATAACACGACAATTTACCGGAAGTTGCACGTCAACTCAAGCGAGTGACGAGTGCGCGAGGGGCCGGGAGGCAGCAGCGCCAGCCGTGGACATTCTAGGAGACCGAGCATCGCCACGCTCACGTCATCCGGCTGCCGGCTCGCTGACGAAACCGAGCGCGCGATCCGGCTCGCCATCCATCGTTGCGCCGCAGCCGTATCGAAGGCCGGCACGCCATTGGCGGCATCACGAGCAGTGGCAGAAACGTAGACCGCGCCGCGGAGGGTCCACGCGCCGCCGAGAAAGGCTCGCTCGCGCGCCTGGACGGCTGCGGAAGCGGCGATCGGCCGTCCGTGCGCCCGCGCCGCGTCGGCGATCAGCCCAGCGACCTCCTCGTGCCGCCACCGTGCCCCAGCCACGAATGCACTGTCCGGCCAGTGCAATCCCCCGCGGCGCGCAATCTCGTGCTGGTACCAGTCGGCCGGGAGCAATGGGATCGTCACGGGAAGCACGTCCGGCCGCACACCCTCCACCGTCTGGAGGTACCAGATCGGGTAGCTGTCGTTGTCCCCTTCCACGAAGAGGACTGCGTCGGGAGGCGCGCTCGCGAGCAGCGCCACCGCGACCTCACGCGCCGCGAGTCGCTCGCCGGCGTCCGTGCGGCGACTCGACGTGAGATTCGCGACGAGCGGCAACGCCGGCATGGCGAGCACGATCCAGAGCGGCAGACGCCACCGCCGCACGAGCTCCATCCCCGCATAGCCAACGAAGCATCCCCAGCCCCAGAAGCCGAGCACGAAGAAGTAATCGCGCTCGCGCGCTTCGTGGGCATCCACTGGCACGAAGCCATACCCGATCGATGCACCCGCCCGAAGATTGAGATAGGCGCAGACACCCAGCGAGCCCGAGATCGTCAGGACCAGCAGACCGTCAGCAAGCCGGGGCGCGTCGCGGCGAATCGCGCGATACCCGACGGCCCCGAGGGCGAGGCAGGCGAAAGTGACGAGGACGCGAGGGATCGATGTGAAGATGCCGCGACCGAGCGACATGCCAAACTGCCAGTCGACGTACTGCGCGAGCGTCGCGAGCTGCAACCAGACGGGCGCGCGCCGAGGAAAGAGCGGCGAGACGTCATACTGTCGCCGCGCAACGACCTCGGCCAGCGCCCGAAGCGACGAGGGATCGCCCTGATTGATCGCCGGATCGTGTCTCGCCCGCACGAGCAGGATGAGCAGCGCGCTCGCGCCGATCAGCACGAGTGGAAGCACGAGAGCGAGACGTGCTCGCTGAGCACGCGGCGACCGCGCGAGAGCGAGGACGACGACGAGCACTCCGAGTCCGACGAGCATCCAGGACATCAACCCGACGCCTGCGCTGACGAGCATCACTCCGCCGAGCAGCGCCCCCCGCACCGGGTGCCACGCACCCGAGCCATCGCGGCTGGCGAGCGCGAGCGCCGCCGGTGCGCTCACGAGCGCGCTGAGATGGACGGCTGGCACGAGCGCGATCAGGTACGCTGTGGCGAGCAGCCATCGGTCGTCGCCGATGCGAGCGCTGCCGGTACGCCAGCCAGCGGAAAGCAGGAGAATGGAATGCAGGAGCGCGAGCGCGTACACCTCCGTCTCCGAGGCAATCCCCCAGGCGCTCGTCATCAGACCGGCACAGAGCGCAGCGGCCACTCCGGCCCAGGCGAGCTGCCGGTGAAGTGCGATCGACGCATCAGCGCGTGCTGTTCGGGCGATCAGCAGCGCAGTCAGTGCACCCGCGCTCGCGGTGCAGACCACCGAGAAGAGATTCGTCGCGCGTGCGTAGCCCATCGTCGAGGCGAGGAGCGCAGCCCAGACGTGCCCGAGTGCAACGAACAAGGGCGTGCCGGGCGGATGCGGAATTCCGAGCACGCGAATAGCAGCGATGAACTCGCCGGCGTCCCAGAAGGTGACGCCGGGCGCCATCGTCGCGGCGTAGACGCAGAGCAGCACGAGCCCAGTGAACCAGCCCGCGCGAGATGCGGTCAGGTCACCACTCCTGCGACGTCCGTCAGCAGGCGTGCCGGGTGCGTTCCAGCGAGCAGGTCGCGCACCTCGACCGGCGAGAGATCGCGCCAGAGATGGCCACGTTCAGCAACCGAGATCGTCGAGCGCTCCTCACTGACGACGATCACCAGCGCATCGGATTCGTCGCTGAGTCCGAGCGCGGCGCGATGACGCGTTCCCAGCGCGCGGTCGAATGGCGCCTTCTGCGAAAGCGGGAGAATGCAGCCCGCGGCGATGATCAAGTCGCCTCGGATGATCACGGCACCGTCGTGCAGCGGCGAGTAGGGGGTGAAGATCGTCGTCAACAGGTCAGCCGAGACCTTCGCCTCCATCGGCGAACCGGACTCCGCGAACCCTTCGAGCGAGACCTCGCGCTCGATCGCGATGATCGCGCCGATCGCCGACCGGCTCAACCGCTCCGCCGCCTCGCAGATCTCTTCGGCGACTTCACGCTGCTCCATGCGATCGAAGAGCTGTGCGAAGCGGGCCTGGCCGACATGCGCCAGCGTCGCACGCAGCTCGGGCGCGAAGACGACGAGGAGCGCGATCGCGCCATACTGGAGGAACAAGCCCAGCAGGTAGTCGATCATCGTGAGATGGAGCAGCCACGAGAGCGCAGAGACGATGAGCAGCACGCCGATGCCGCTCACGATCTGGAGCGTGCGCGTGCCATGAAAGAGGAGGAGGACGCGATAGAGCGCGTACGCGACGAGCAGCACCTCGAGCAGGTCGCGCCAGCCCGGATGCAGGAGTCGCAGCTGCCCGAGGCCGCTCATTGGCTTCCCGCGTCGCCGATTGCGGCCGCGACATTCAATGCATGCCGAGTGGCGGCGGCGTCATGCACGCGGAAGATGCGGGCACCGCGGTCGTATGCGGCGACGGCCGCGCCGACGCTGCCGAAGACGCGGCGCGCGGGTTCAGCGATCCCCGTGAGCTCTCCGATGAATCGCTTGCGCGACGCGCCCACGAGCACGGGGTAGCCCCACGCGACGAGGCGCGCGAGGCACGCGAGCACGCGCAGAGAGTCGCCGCCTCGCTTGGCGAAGCCCACGCCAGGGTCGACGGCGATCGCCTCGCGCTCGATGCCGCGCCCGAGAGCCCACGCGACCCGTTCGC
>JAYUTY010000420.1:0-3532 GCA_043754875.1 Gemmatimonadota bacterium | reverse complement strand
GCTCACTCGTGAACGCACGGACGTAGCGGACACCCGCGTGCGTCAGCGCCGCCGCTGTCTCGTCGAGCCAGTTGGCGTAGGCCCGTTCGTAGCCGGCCCGCGTGCTCGCATCGAGCGTGCGGCGCACGGACGCGATCTCCGGGTCCACCGCCATCACCCCGGTGCGCGGCGGATCCACCTCCTCCGTCGCGACGACGTGCACGACGAGCACCTCCGCTCCGGTGGCCAGGCGCAGCCTCGCGGACGCGAGCAGCGCGTCGGCGTCGCCCAGCAGATCGGTGATGACGACGATGCGCGACGCGCGCACGCCGTCCACCAGCGGCGCGAGGGCGCTGCCTCCGGCTGGCGTCGTCGCGTCGAGCGCGCCGATCATCTGCACGAGCACGCTGCGCCGCGCGCGCGGCGCGAGCTCCAGCGGCCGCTCGCGCGCGATCGTCAGGCCAACGGGATCGGCCTCGCCGTGCGCCACCGATGCGAGGCCGATGGCCAGCTCGCGCGCCAGTCGCCACTTGTCGAGCGACGGCAGCGGAAAGGCCATCGAGGCCGAGGCGTCCACGATGAGGCCGGTGCGCAGCGTCGCGCGGTCGGCCGTGAGCCGCACGTACGCACGGTCGCTGCGCGCGAGCAACCGCCAGTCGAGGCGCCGCGGGTCATCGCCCTGCCGATACGGGCGGAACTCGCTGAACTCGGACGAGTTGCCCCGCAGGCTCGACTGATGCGCGCCTAGCGTGGTCCCCATCACGCGCCGCGCGGCGGGCCAGCGGACGCCGCGCACGGCGTCGAGGAGCGCGCCGTACGGCCCCGCCGTCATCCTAGAGCGCCAGCCCGCTCCGTGGCGGCGCCACGCGCTCGAGCACGTCGCCGATCACCTGCTCCGGCGTCACTCCTTCCGCCTCGGCGGCAAAGCTCGCGAGCACGCGGTGCCGCAGCACCGGCAGCGCCACACGGCGGATGTCCTCGGGCGCGACTACCGCGCGGCCAGCAAGGAAGGCGTGCGCCTTGGCGCCGAGCACGAGCGCCTGGCCGGCGCGCGGACCGGCGCCCCAGCGGACCGCGCGCTTCACGAGCGCTGGCGCGGTTGCATCGTCCGGCCGGGTCGCGCGAGCGAGCGACGCCGCGTAGCGCAGCGCCGCCTCGCTCGCGGCCACGTCACGCACCGCGCGCTGGAGCGCCATCGCCTCGTCGGCGCCGAGCACGGGCGAGAGTGCCGGCATCGCCGCGCCGGTCGTCGCGCGGAGGATCGACACCTCGTCGTCAGCCGACGGATAGCCGACGCGCACGTCGAACAGGAAGCGGTCGAGCTGCGCCTCGGGGAGTGGATACGTCCCCTCCTGCTCGATCGGGTTCTGCGTCGCCAGCACGAAGAACGGCTCGGGGAGCCGCAGCGACTCGCCTGCGGCGGTCACTCGGTGCTCCTGCATCGCCTCGAGCAGCGCGGCCTGCGTGCGCGGCGGCGCGCGGTTGATCTCGTCGGCGAGGACGATGTTCGCGAAGATCGGCCCGCGCACGAAGCGGAAGCTGCGACCGCCCGTCGCCGAGTTCTCCTCGAGGATCTCGCTCCCGGTGATGTCGCTCGGCACGAGGTCCGGCGTGAACTGGATTCGGCGGAAGTCCAGCGCGAGCGCCTCGGCGATCGAGCGGATCATCAGCGTCTTGGCGAGCCCCGGCACGCCGACGAGCAGCGCGTGCCCACCGGCCGCGAGCGCCATGAGAATCTCGTCGAGCGCAGCCTCCTGCCCGACGATGCGCTTCTGCACCTCGGCACGGAGCCGCAGCAGTGCATCGCGCAGCACCGCCGCGTCGGCGCCGGCGCGTCCGTCCGATTGCGTGCTGGCGCTCAGCGGACGGGACGCCGCTTGCGGTACGTGAGGAGGAAGATCGAGCCGTCCACCGCACCGCTCGCGGCGATCGAGGCATTCTCGTCGAGCACTTCCCACCCGCGCAGCTTGAACATGTATTCGTCGTGGAACTCGGCCATTGGGTTCAGCAGCTCCAGCGCCCGCACCTTGAGGCCGACGATCGGCTCGTCGGGCGAGACGATTGCCTTGAGCGTGTCCCACGTCTCCGGCATCTCCACTCGCACGGTGATCGACGGGCCACTTGGTGCGGCCATCTGCAGCGGCTCCCCGCGCGCGCGCAGCTGCGAGACGAATGGCTCGCGCGGCGCCGTCACGGCGTCACCGCGGGCGTTGCCGCCGGCCCGACGGGAAGGAGACGCTCGTGCATCTCGTACTCGGGCAGCGTCGTGAAGAAGCGGGCGATCTGCATGTCGAACAGATACGTCGAGCCGGTCACGAGCGTTGTCCCCTCGTGGGGGATCGCGGCGATGATGATCTCCTCGCCTCCCTGTCCGCGGAACGACACGTACGTCGGCCCTTCATGCTCGAGGAACGCCGCGTAGATGTTCGGGCGGCTCGAGAAGAAGCGCTTCGCGTGCGCAAGCACTTCGGCGGGCGGGAGCGTGGAGCGATACTCCTGCATGGTGCGCTGGGTCTGGTGCATGACGGCGATGAGTCGGACCGCAAGAGTGCCGGAAGTGGCCGCCGGCCGCGACTGCCGCGGCGGCGTACGACGTCCCTGAAGCTTAACCCAGCGCGGGCGTCGGGCGGGAGGGCTACTCGCGATCCATGTCGCCGCGGTACTCCAGCGGAAGCTCGACGCGAAAGGTGGACCCTTCCCCGACCGACGACTCCACCTGGATCTCCCCGCCCAGCAGGCGCGCGAGCCGCTGCGCCAGCGAGAGTCCGAGCCCCGAGCCGCCATAGCGGCGCGTGCTCGAGCCGTCCACCTGACGGAACTCGTCGAAGACGAGCTGCTGCATCTCTTCAGGGATGCCGATTCCCGTGTCGGACACGCGGTAGACGACCCGGCCATCCAGCACCTCGACCCCGAGTCGCACCTCGCCCGACGAGGTGAACTTGTAAGCGTTGCTGAGTAGCGCGACGAGCATCTTCATGATCTTGCGCCGATCGCTCACCATCATGACCGGGCTCTCGGGCTCGCTCACCCGGAGCGCCACCCCGTCGCCCCGCCCACGCGTGCTGGTCACCGCGTCGTGCAGCGGATCGCGGACGTCGAACGCGCTCGGGAGCACCTCGAGCCCGCCACGCTTGAGCGTCGTCAGCTCCAGCAGGTCGGCGATCAGGTCCAGAAGCTGCTGGCTGCTCGTCTTCACCTGGGCAAGCGTCCGCCGCTGCTCCTGCGTCACCGGGCCGGCGAGCCCTTCTTCCATCAGCGCGAGGTAGCCCATCACCGCCGTCAACGGCGTGCGCAGCTCGTGCGAGATGTTCGCCAGGAACTCGTCCTTCACGCGTCGCGCGTCGAGCAGCACGACGTACTGGCGCTCCAGCTCGGCGTTGGTCTCGAGCAGCGCCGCGTTGGCGCGCCGGAGATCCTCGATCAATCGCGCCTTCTGCGCCGTCGCCGCCATCTGGTCGGCGACCATCCGCAGCAGAGACCGCGTCTCCGGGCTGATCGCCCCGGCCGCCTCGAAGTAGAACGCGACGGCGCCGAGCACGCCCTCACCCGTCTG
>JAYUTY010000419.1:0-3539 GCA_043754875.1 Gemmatimonadota bacterium | reverse complement strand
ACGAAGGCGGGAACGGCGGCGTTCATCGCCCACGTGGAGGCGGGGTTGCCGCTCGTCCCGAACTTCTGCCCCGCCATGAAGACGACGTTCGGTGCGTCGGGCAGCGCGGCGATGCCCTGGGGGTCGAGGAGATCCGCGGCGAGCACCTCGACGCCGCTCGCCGCGAGCGCTGAGGCGGCCTCGGCGTTCGTCCAGCGCGAGACGGCGATGACGCGGCGGGCCGGGTCGGCGCGCTTCGCCATCCGTGCGAGCGACGGGCCCATCTTTCCGCCCGCACCGAGGATCATCAGGTCGCCGGACGCGTGGGCAAGGGCGCCGCGCAGTGCATCGCTGGGGCGCGAGAGCCGCTCCTCCAGCTCGGTCTCGCTGCGGGGTAGCGCGTTCTCGTCAGGGAGCGCGCGATGCTGCTGCTCGCTCACTCGCTCACTCGCTCAGTGCCCGGGCCGTGCTGGGCGTGCGTTTCTTGACGCCGTCCGCCTCGGCGAGCTCGCGCTGGAGCTCGCGTCGTGCGGCGTCGATCATCGTGCGCGTCCGCTCGCGCAGTGCGGCGACGTCGGCGTTGGTGAGCCCCGTCGTGGGGATCGGCTCGAGCACGCGCGCCTTCGCGTGCGCGCGGCGGAAGGCGAAGCTTCCCTTGGCCATGCAGTCGCGCGTGCCGGCGACGGCAATGGGGAGAATCGGTATGCCCGCCTCGATCGCCAGCTTGAACGCGCCGTCCTTGAAGGGGAGAAGATCTTCCGTCTTGGAGCGTGTGCCCTCGGGGAAGATCATCACGCTGACGCGGCGCTTGAGCCGGTCGCGGCAGCCGTTCATCGCGCTGACGACGCTCTCGCGCTTGCCGCGCACGATGGGGATGTCCTTCGCCATGCGCATCATCCAGCCCATGATGGGGATCTTGAAGATCGTGTCCTTGGACAGCCACTTCATCTCCCACGGAAAGTGGCTGATGAGGAAGATGTCGGCGTACGACTCGTGATTCGAGACGGCGACGTAGGGCGCGCGCGGATTGGCCGGCGTGTGGCCCTCCGTCTCGAAGCGCCAGAGCGGGTTGAGCGACACGCAGGTGACGGCGAGCTGTCGAAAGGCGCGGCCAGCGTGGTACCGCCCGCGGTCGAACGGAGCGGTGACGAGCCAGACCGCGGCGACGTAGAAGAAGCCGAAGATCACGACGCCAACCGCCGTGACCCATGCCCAGCCGCTGAGGATCCGTTGCATGTACGAGAGCCCGTCGCGTGCCTGCGCGTCAGCTCGGCGAGGAGCCGGCCTTGGCGGCGTCTGCAGCGCGCTGTGCGGCGGCGGCGGCGTCGAAGCCGACCTTGGAATGCTGGCCATCGCAGAACGGCTTGTTGATGGAGGCGCCGCAGCGGCAGAGCGTGATCGTCGTCTTGCCGGCCGGCAGCGCGATCGGGTTACCCTCGTGATCGGTCAGCGCGATGTCTCCCTGGCTGAGATCGACGAGATAGGGGCCGTTGAGGCGAACCTTGATGTTGACGGTCATGTCAGCGTGCTCGTGGTGAGTGTGGTGTCGTGCGTGAAGGGGCTGGCGTCAGCCTGTAGCGATCGCGAGCTGGGCATGTCGCTTGACGCGTGCCAGCATCGCCTCGAGCCCGACCTCGCGTCCGGCGAGCCCGATCCCTTCCATCATCTGGCGGACGAAGTCGTTCGGGATGGCGAGCGTCGTCTCGGGCGGGTGGCCGTTGATGGCGGAGAAGAGTATGGAGAGAAAGGCAGCGATGGTCGGCGACTGGCGCGTGTTGAGGTCGACGTAGAAGTACAGCTTGCCATCGCGCATCTCGGGAACGAGGTCCACGCGCGTCTGGCATTCCGGCACGGTGAACTCCGCCCGGTCGAGCGCGTGAAAGCGCTCGGGCAGGGGCTCGAGCTTCTTCGCGAAGTGGAGGAGCGTCTGCATCTTCTCCTCGCGCCCGAGCGCACGAAAGGTCGTGAGCACGCGCGCGATGCTGGGCGGCAGCGGCTCCTGGGTGCGCGGTTCCGTCATGGCAGGAGATAAACCGCGGGGACGATCGTAGGTCAAGCGGTTGCCCTCGCGCGCTCCCTCGCTTCGCCCGAATCGGGAATCGGGGTCGCCACGCGCCTGTCGGGCAGCCGAAGGAGCTCGTACTGCACCACGAGCCAGATCGCCAGCGTGGGCACCGTCAGCCGGAGGAGGAGCACGACCGGCGCACGGAGCACCGCGCCCGGCACGAGCGTGGACATCAGCGGGATGCAGACGAATGCCAGCGCGAACAGTGCGGATCGCCACCTCGCGCGCGGCTCGCTGGCGAACCAGAGCGCCGCTCCCGTGAAGGCGATCACGTAGCTGGCCCGCTCGGCCTGGTGGTTGAACAACACGACGTAGAGGAGAACCGAGCAGAGGTAGAGCAGCCGGAACCGGGGCTCGTCCCACCGTGCGCGACGCAGCAGGGGCGGCGCGACGAGCGCGAGTGTCCCCGCGAGCTGTACGGACCAGTTGGGCCAACCGCCACCGAGCAGGCGCTCCACGAGCTCCATCACCGAGAACCAGCGCTGCAGCGCGTCACTCGACTCCACGGCCCGCCAGGATTCGTACTGGTGCAGCAGTGTGGTTGGAGCGGTGGCGAAAAGGGGGAGCGCGACGAGCGCGACGCCGATCGCGAGCGTCGAGAGACCGGTGCGGAGCGCGCTGCGTCGGGGGAGGGCGAAGGTGAGCGCGGCCAGCGGAAAGATCTTGACGCATGCGCCGAGGGCGACGGCCGCGGCCGCGCGCCACGCCTGCGCGCGCTCGAGCGCGACGAAGGCGAGGATGATCAGGCCGGCCACGAGCGCGTTGCTCTGCGCGTTCTGCATCGCGCGGAGCACCTCGAGCAGCAGGAAGGCGAGCGCCACGAGCGCCGCCCGCGGCGGGAGCAGCGCCTCGACGGCCACCCAGAGCACGAGAGCGTTGAGGGCGCTCCAGAGAAAGAGCGCGAGCGGCCAGGGCAGCCAGGCGAGCGGCGCGAAGAGCAGCGCGAAGGTGGGGCTGTACTTGAAGCGATCGACGTGGACCGCGGGATATTCCGCGTACAGGTCCTCGCCGCTGAACAGATGCCGAGAGGCGGTGCGGAAGATCTCGAAGTTGCCCGACGGTGTGGCTGCCTGGCGGAGCGCCGCCTCGTGCTTCCCGGGGGCGATCCGGGCGAGCGCGCGATTGACGGCGAGGTTCGACGCGAGTGCCTTGCCCGTGGCGTCGGCGGCAGCGGTGATCAGGTAGAGCGCGAGGAGGATGCGCCGAAGGCGCGGCAGCGGGATCGCGGCGATGCGCAGCCTCGCGCGCTGCAGCACCGCGCTCACGGTGCGTGACCGGTCGCCATTCGCGTCACGCGTGCGACTGCGGTCGTCGCTCGTCAGGCGCTATAGTACTGCCTGATGCACATCGACACGATGCGCTGGAGCATCCGGACCTGTTCCGACCCATCCTGCATGGCGCGAACTTCCGGCAGGCCGTGCCACATGTCCTTGAGCACCATGAGCAGGTGTTCGGGCAGCATTGCCTTCGCACGCGCCTCGTCCGCGAGAACGAC
>JAYUTY010000418.1:0-3551 GCA_043754875.1 Gemmatimonadota bacterium | reverse complement strand
GTTGCCGGCCCACAGCAGGAGGCGGCCCCACCCTCAGTCACGCGGCGCGCCGCCTCGCCGTAGCGCGCCTGCACCGTCGAACGGAGATCGGTGAGGTCAGTCGCGGTGCCCTGTGTCGTGGAGCTCATCGGTGGATCCTCCTGAGCAAGAAAAGTTGATGGATCGGGCAAAAGAAAAGACGCGGTCAGCAGCAGCCGGTCCGTGACGAGGCCCGCATCCTTCAAGACCTTGAGATGGTACGACAGCCGCGACTGCCCCGTCCCGAGCGCGTCGGCCAGATCACAGACGCACTTCTCCCCATCGAGCAGTCGGGCGACGATCTCGACGCGCGCCTCGTCGGCGAGCGCGTTGCAGCGCTGAGTGAGGCGAGGGATGCCGCGCGTGGCGGGGGGAATGACCTGAATAGTATCAGATTTTTTTGATGAGTCAAGGCTCGCCCCGCGGCCACCGTGAGCCAGAATCTGCGCGCGCAGGTTGGCAGATGCGGTCGGCATCGCGACGATGGTGTACCAGAACGACGGCGGCATTGCGCTTCAAGCCGCGCACCTTCACCCGCTTGATCGGCGAGCTCTTGAATGCCGCGGAGAACTCCTCCTGCGACATGGCGAGCACGTCACGCGCCAGCGTCCGCGCATCCCTCCGGCGAGCACCGCGCTCCAGAGCACGATCCAGATCGCGGGAAACGCCGAGCGCTCGACTTCGAGGAACGCCACCTTTGGCTGGCTTCGGTCATGGAATGCCGTGATCGAGTCGCCGACGTGATAGCGGTGCGCTCGCGTGAGTGCGGCTTCCAGCGGGCCCGCCTCCTGGATTCGCGCGTTGACAGCCGTCCACACGTAGTGCCGCCCGTCGACGTCGTACGAGTAGCGCACGAGTGGACTGTAGGACGTGCCGGAGCTCGCGCGCTGCCATGTGGTCGACTTGACGCCCACACTCTCGACGACGGCGCGCACCGATGCGGCATTGCGCAGCGTCTGCGCTTGGCTCCGCCACATCCACACGCCCCCGAGGATTGCCAGGAGCGGCAGACTCACACCGAACGGATAGAGCACGCGGCCAATCGTTCGACGCATCGACTGGGATGGCATTGGGGTCTCTCCTGGAAAAGAGGCATCAAGCGAAGGCGTGCCGCACCACTGCATCAGAGATCAGGCACCTCGCCGAGCATGTGGCGAGGCCAGACGAACGCGCTGTGCGCACGCGACCGCATCTCGAGCGCCGTAGTGATCGCGAGGAGCTCCTCCTCGAGACGAAGATCGGTTACGTCGACATGTAGAGTGCCCCACCGAGGAGGGGCGGCAGGGCGCCTGTGCAGGCGGCACTCGGCTCAGTTAATGAATCTGTCGAACACCCACGTACTTCCAGGTGCTGTCGAACACGTAGGCGGTTTCGAAGCCGGCCTGGAGCATCTTCGTGTCCTCCACGCCGTACGACGATCCGAGCGCCACGACGTAGAGCGCGTACGTCGGGCGCTTGAGCTCCGGAATCCGTTGCTTGTCGAACGCCGCCGCGGCTTTTGTGCAGATGCCCTTCTCCGTCACTAACGCAACCTGCGCGGGCGTGACAGCCGCCACTCGCATCGTCGTCTTCTCGATAGTGCCCCCCATGTCCGTCTTGCCGACAAACGCCTTGAAGTTGGCAATGAGGCGGTCACTTCTCGCGTCTCTGAATGCGCAGGTTCCGCTGACGGCGCGTTCCCGGGTCGCGCCGCTCGCTGCGGATGCGACGATCACTGCCAGCGGTGCTGCTTGGAGTTGTCGGAGCATGCGTTCCCCGTGACCGAGATGAACGAATTCTTGTTTGGCGAGGCATTCGGGTTCAGACCATTACTTCGTCGCGCGGCCTCTGCGACGACGCGCATGCCGATCTCGGTGCGCAGCCAGGTGCCCGGGGGGACGCGGCGGGCGAGCGCGGCGACCGAATCGGCCACCTGCGCGAGCGACGGATCGGGCGTCTGCGAGTCGCTCGTGCGGAACGGAACGCCGATCTCGCCGCCGCCGATGTGGTCGTGCGCATCGTTGAAGCCGGGAACCACCGTACGGCCGCCGAGCGGGATCCGGCGCGTCCCACCGCCGGCGAGGCGCGAGATCTCCGCGGTGCTCCCCACGGCCACCACGCGGTCGCCGCGCACCGCGAGCGCCTCCGCCCACGGCCGCATGGAGTCGCCCGTGACGATCTTGCCGCCGGTGAGGATCAGGTCGGGTGGCGGGGAGCGGCGGGCCTGGGCGTCGAGTGGAGCGCCCACGGTGACGGCGAAGGCCGCGGCAGCGAAGGACGCGAGGCGGAGACGTAGGCGGTGCACGAGCTGGCTCCTCTGGTGGCAGGCGATGGTGCGCAACGTCGGGCCCCGCCGTCGCTCCGGCCTAGACCGAACGCGACATGTCCGACGCCCGGCGGAGCTCGCGGTCCACCTGGGTGGACGCGTGCTCGAAGCCCGTCGGGGTGTCTCCGGTCAGCCCCCGAAAGTCGCGCACGAGGTGCATCTGATCGGCGTAGCCGGCAGCGTGGGCGACGTGCGACCACGAGACCCCCGCCTGGCGCGAGCGCCAGGCGAGGGCGCGCTGCAGCCGCATGATGCGGTTGAACAGCTTGGGCGAGAGGCCCGCCTCGCGGCGCAAGCGGCGCTCGAGTTGCCGGACGCGCAGGGCCGCGTCGTGGGCCACGGCGGCGACGTCGCGGCCAGCCGCGAGCGCACCGGCAACCGCGGGCGCGAGCAGCGCCGCATCGCGTGTGCGGCGGCGCAGTGCACGACGCAGGTAGGCCTCGATGTCCGCCACGCGCGACTCGTCGTCCGCGCCGGCGAGCAGCCGCTCGCCCAGCTCGCGCACGGCGCGGCCGCCGACGTCCTCGGCGGCGATCCCCGTGTCGGCAAGCTCGTCAACGGACACGCCGAGCACCCGGTGCAGCCCGCCCGGGACGAAGTGGATCGTGAGCCACCGCGACCGGCCGGCGAGGTGCAAGTCATAGCCGCGGAACGTCTGCGGGCCGACGACGACAGCGGCCGGCGCGCGCTCCGTCAGCCCCGTCGCCGGGTCGACCACCCCGTGCCGCCCCTCGAGGGAGAACTCCAGAAACTGGTCAGCGCGCGCAGTCATCGGCAGGCGCACACCCAGCGGCGAGAGCGCCGCGTCCACGAACTGGTAGTGCTTCACGACGCCCGCCAGGTCAGGGGCGGGGGACACCAGACGTATGCGCAGCATGCGACGACAGCCTGGGACGCGGGACGGCAGGGGCACGAGCGCCCCGTGCGCAACCCCAAATCGGCGGCGCGGCGTTTGAGGTGTCAAGGCGGAGCGGTGCCGCCGGGCCGCCCTCAGTCAGGTCGATTCTCCACACGCGCGGTGGTCGACTCGTGCGAGCGCCCACGCCGCGTGCTCGCGCACGACCGGCTCGGCGTGCTCGGCGTGCTCGGCGTGCTCGGCGTGCTCGAGTGCGGCCGCGAGCGCCGACGCGTCCTCCGCAATGCCGACGTTCCCGAGCGTGACGGCGGCGTTGCGCGCGAGCCCGCGTCGCTTCGCGCGCTTCACTGGTGATCCCTTGAATGCGGCGGA
>JAYUTY010000417.1:0-3554 GCA_043754875.1 Gemmatimonadota bacterium | reverse complement strand
CACGACTATGCGATCGACGTGAATGGCGCACACATTCCGCCCGCACCGTGGGCGAACGTCATTGCCAATTCCAACGCGGGCTTCTGCGTCACGGAGCGTGGCGGCGGCTTCGCGTGGACGGACAGCAGCTACTTCTACCGCCTCACGCCGTGGTTCAACGATCCGGTGAGCGATCCGTGCGGCGAGGTGCTCTACCTGCGCGATGTCTCCACCGGCCGCTGGTGGACGCCGACGCCCGCGCCCCGCCCCGCGGTGGCCGGAAGAGACGCGGTGTATCGTGTGGTGCACGCGCCCGGCCAATCCACCTTCACTCACGCGCACGGCGAGATCACGAGCGAGCTGGCGATGTCCGTCCCACTCGCCGATCCGGTCAAGATCTCAACGCTGCGCCTGACCAACGCCGGCGCCGAGCCGCGCACGATCGAGCTCACCAGCTACGTGGAGCTCGTGCTCGGCACGCAGCGCGAGATGACGCGACATCAGCTGCACACCCGGCGCGACGAGGGCACGGGCGCGATCTTCGCGCAGAACCTGTTCATGGAGGACTTCGCCTCGCGCGTCGCCTTCTCGTGGATCAGCGAGCCGGTCACGAGCTGGAGCGCGTCGCGCGCCAGCTTCATCGGCCGGAACGGAACGCTCGACCGGCCGGCGGCGCTCGCGACTGACAGTCTCGACGGCGCGATCGGCGCGGGCGACGATCCGTGCGCGGCGCTCCGCTGCACGGTCACGCTCGCGCCAGGCGAAACGCGCGTCGTCGTCGCCCTGCTGGGCGCCGCGGCGAGCGACGACGAGGCGCGCGCGATCATCGCGCGTTGCGGCGCGCCGGAGCGCGCGCTCGATGCGGCGGCACGCAGCGTCACGCGCTGGAACGAGCGACTCGGCACGATCTCCGTGAAGAGCCCATCGCCCGAGTTCGATGCGCTCGTGAATCGCTGGTCGCTCTACCAGGCGCTCTCGTGCCGCATGTGGGCCCGCTCGGCGCTCTACCAGTCGAGCGGCGCGTTCGGATTCCGAGACCAGCTCCAGGACGGGATGGCGTTCGTGTATGCCGACCCCGATGTCACGCGCGCGCACCTGCTGCACGCGGCGAGCCGCCAGTTCGTGGAGGGCGACGTTCAGCACTGGTGGCACGAGCCGAGCGGCCGCGGTGTGCGTACGCGTTTCTCCGACGATCTCGCATGGCTTCCCTTCTGCGCCGATCAGTACGTCAGCGTCACGGGCGACACCGGCGTGTGGGACGAGGTCACGCCGTATCTCGACATGCGCGTGCTCGCACCGCATGAGCACGAAGTGTACGACCTGCCGGCGCGCAGCGAGCGGAGCGACACGCTCTTCGTGCACTGCCGTCGCGCGCTGGAGAAGGCGTGCACCACCGGCGCGCACGGGCTGCCGTTGATGGGCGGCGGCGACTGGAACGATGGGATGAATCGCGTCGGCATCGACGGGCGCGGCGAGAGCGTCTGGCTCGCGTGGTTCCTGATCGCCACACTGCGGCGCTTCGCCACTCACTGCGATCAGCGCGCCGATGCGGCAACCGCGGCCTGGTGCCGGGAGCACGCGGACGCATACGCGACCGCGGTGGAGCGCGAGGCGTGGGACGGCGCCTGGTATCGCCGTGCGTACTTCGACGACGGCACCCCGCTCGGCAGCGCGGCGAACGAAGAATGCCAGATCGACGCGATCGCGCAGAGCTGGTCCGTCATCTCGGGTGCCGGCGATCGTGCGAGGGCGCGCACCGCCATGCAGTCGGTGGGCGAGCGGCTGGTGCGCGAGGACGACCGGATCCTCCTCCTGCTCACGCCGCCGTTCGACACGTCGCCGCACGACCCGGGTTACATCAAGGGCTACCTGCCCGGCGTGCGCGAGAATGGCGCGCAGTACACCCACGCCGCGCTCTGGACGGTGCTCGCCACCGTCGGCCTTCGCGACGGCGATCGCGCCGCGGCGTTGTTCAATCTCCTGAATCCGTTGACGCACGCCACCACGGCGGCTGACGCCGAGCGGTACAAGGTAGAGCCGTACGTGATCGCGGCCGACGTCTACAATGCGCCCGGACACGTGGGGCGCGGCGGCTGGACCTGGTATACCGGCTCGGCCAGCTGGAGCTACCGCGTGGCGCTCGAGGGAATCCTGGGCTTCACGAAGCGCGGCGACTGCCTCTCCTTCCAGCCTTGCGTGCCCGCCGACTGGACGGAGGTCACGATCGACTACCGTCATGGTACGAGCAGCTATCACGTCACACTGCGCCAGGATCCCGCAGCACCGGCTGGCGAGCAGACGATCGATGTCGACGGAGTGCGCCAGACCGCGTCATTCATCCAGCTGATCGACGATGGCGTGATGCACGAGGTCGACGTTCGCACTGGGGCAATACGGTCAGGGGCCGCGTTGAACGCCGAGTTGCTCACGTCAACCGTTGACCTGGCGAGCTGATCCACGATTCCGGCTCCAAAGATGCATTGGAGGAAGGTGCGCACCGGGCTGAACGGCTAGGTGCGCCTCGGGACACGACCTTCGAGGAGCATCGATATGCGCAATCGCATCGGACGGCTAGTGGCACCCGCCGCGCTCGCGCTCTGCTTTGTCGCCGCGGGCGCGCAGGGGCAGGGCAAGGGGCACGGCAACGGCAAGGGGAATGGCAACGGTCACGGTAACGTCGGCGTCGACGGCCGCGCGGACGGGCGGGGTGAGGTTGGTCAGGAGAATCGCATTCCGCCCGGACTCGCCAAGAAGGGTGGGCTCCCGCCCGGGCAGGCCAAGAAGATGTACCGGCCGGACGATGGCGTCAGCACACTCACGGACGTGTTCGGACGTCACGGCTACACCGTGGTGCGCACGGAGCCCTACGGAGACTCGCGGTACGTCTACTATCGCCAGCGGAACGGCGCGATCCGACGCGCGGTCGTGATGCCCGGCACCGATCGGCTGGGCTTCCGAAATGTCCCGAACTCACTGCTGCAGGAAGTGCTGTCCCGACTCTACTGAGCCGGATTCAGCTCTCCGCTCGACGACACTTTCGCGCGACGTAGCTGGGTCGCGCGAAAGCTTTCCAGGCTGATACGCTCGGCCATCTCCAGCAGGTAGTGCAGCACGTCGATCGCCTGGTCGACCTCGGCGCGCCGCTTGGAGCCCGTGCCGTTGGCTGGCAGTCGCCCCTCACTGCGCCGCACCGCCGCCTCCAGCTCCTCGCCCAGGATGTGGAACTTGCGACGCACTTCGCTCTCGTCCCAGCCGAGGCGTGCGCGCTGGCCACCGTGCCGCGCGGCGACGACGCGCTGGATCGCCGTGGAATCGCGCATCCCCTCGCCCGTGGTGCTCGAGCCGCTGTCCAGACTGGTCAGCGTGCTGGCGAGGTCGCCCAGAAAACTCGCCATATGGTCCTCGAGCGACGCCTCGTCGAGGGTGTGCGCATGCGAAGTGAGCGGATCGCGGCGCAACCTGGCGACGTAGGCGTGGAGCAGCCGCTCCAGCTCCGCGAGAACCGTCGCGGCGACGAGGCGCAGCGTGCCCTCCGGCACCGCGCCGGCGCGCCTATCGGGTGCAGTTCGGTCCTC
>JAYUTY010000416.1:0-28453 GCA_043754875.1 Gemmatimonadota bacterium | reverse complement strand
GCCGATCGTTTCGTCGACGGCGGTGATGACGTCATCGTGCTCGGCCGCTATGGCGGCACGATGAAGGACGGCGGCGGCAAGCTGGACGCACCGTTCTGCCATGCCTACCGCTTCCAGGACGATCGAATCGTGTCGTTCCAGCAGTACACGGACTCGGCGCAGTGGGCGCGGCTCATGCCGTAGCTGCACCAGACGGCGGCGCCTCGCCGACGATCTGCTGGACCATCTCCCATTGGTCGTGTGCGGAAGACTCCGCCTACGTGCGAATCACACTCGCGTGCCCGGCCACCACGCGCCAGCCGGATGGTCCGTCCCGCCACACTCGCGTGTAGCGAAACGGTCCGTCGAAAGCCTCGCCGTGAAAGGTGCCAGTCATCTCCATCCTCACCACGACCACCGCGAGGTGCCCAACATCGAGGAAGCGCTCCTCGCTCGCGTCGAGGCGAGTGATGCGAACGATTCCTCTCCGATGCGCGTCCAGATCATCCGTCTTGCCGTAGACGAGGCCGTCCGGCGCCGTGAAGACGAGTGCGTCATCCAGCAGCTGTGCCAGCGCCTCAGCGTCGCCTGTGAGCTGTGCGGTGCGCAGGGCGGCTTCGCACTCGCGCACTGACCTGGTGGCACGGTGCGTCGGCATGCGTCTATCCTGAAAGATGGAGGTCATCGCATGTGCTGATCCCGCTTCGGCAACTTCAGCAGGGACGAGCAGGAACTGGAGTCGTGCGCGCCTGACAACGGAGTTACCGCGCCGTCTCCCCGAGATAGCGTAGCGCGCTCCGCACCGCCCCACGCGCCGGAATGACCTCGGCACTCTGCACCTGCGCGCCCGGCACCGCACTCTTGAGCCGGTGCTCCAGCCGCTTCCGCAGCGTCGTCCCGCGCGTCAGCATCCCGCCCGTGAACGCGACCGGCGTCGCCGCGCGCTCATCGCCGAACAGCTGCCGGGCCAGTGTGCGCACGTGCAGCACCAGCTCTTCCACCGCCAGCGACAGGATCGCATTGGCGCGCAGGTCGCCCGACTCGGCGACGCTCGTCACCACCGGCGCGAGCGACGCGAACAGCGCCGGAGTCGCCGCCGCGGCCCAGCCGATCAGATCACCCGGCTCGTTTACCTGCGCCGCCGTGAGCACGGCTCCCATCAGCGCCGTCTCGGGCTCGCGGCCGTCCGCCGCCGCGGTCACGACGCTCAGTGCACGACGCCCGATCCACGCGCCGCTCCCCTCATCGCCGCACACCGGTCCCCAGCCGCCGCACCGCGCGATCGTTCCCGCGGGACTGCGCCCGAACGCCACCGACCCCGTGCCACTGATCAGCAGCACTCCCGGTCCCTCGCCGAACGCGTCGTCGAGCGCGATCGAGAAGTCGGGATGGATCACCGTCTCCTCGGCCAGCTCGCGGCCAGTCAGCGCCGTCCAGATCTCGTCCCGCTCGGGATCGCGCGCCGCCCCGGCCAGTCCGGCGCAGAGCACCTTCGGCATCACGTGCGACATCTCGCATGACGCCAGCGCATCAGCCACGGCGGCAGCGATGACGTCGGCCGAATGTTCGGCGCCACCGGGTCGTACCGCGCTGCCAGGCGCAACGACCTCGCCCAGCTTCGTGCCATGCTCGTCGGCGACGATGACGCGAGTCTTGGAGCCCCCACCATCGACACCGATGACGATGAAGGTCATGCGCTGGCCGGACGAACCGTCGGCATCGGATGGAAGAGCGAGGAGAGCATGCCGACGACGAGGGTGATGGTGGTTCCGATCAGCACGTACCACGGCCACGCGATCGCACCGAATGGCGCGAGCGTGTGGGCGAGCGACGGATAGGCAGTGGAGATCGGCTTGGCGAAGACGATGAACGCCATCGCCGCGATCGCCACGGACATGCCGAGGATTGCGTCGCGCTGGATCGCGCGACGCCAGAAGATGCCGAGCGCGAAGCCGCCGAGCAGCCCTCCGTAGGTGAACGACGCGATGCCGAGCGCCACGACGACGACCGGCGTCTTCGTGTCCTGCGGGAAGAGCAGGGCACCGAGCGTCAGCACCACGCCCCAACCGAGGGCGAACAGCCGCCCCATCTTGAGCGTGTGCGGATCCTCGACTGTTCGCCCGGAGAGCGGGAGGTAGATGTCGTGCGTCGTCGCCCCGGCCAGCGAGTTGATCGCTCCCGAGTGCGTACTCATCGTCGCCGCGACGATCGCCGCCACGATCAGGCCGACGAGCCCGGGTGGCATGTGCTCGATGATGAACGTCGGGAAGATCTGGTCGGTCAGCGGGAAGGTGCGCCCCTGGTAGAACGCCCAGAGCCCGAGCCCGATCGTGAGGAAGAGGAAGAACTGGAGGAAGACGACGAAGCCCGATCCGATGATCGCGCGCTGCGCATCCTTGAGCGATCGGGACGACATCAGCCGCTGCACGATGAGCTGATCCGTGCCGTGCGACGCCATGGCGAGGAACGCGCCGCCGATCAGGCCGGCGAAGATCGTGTGCGGACGGTCGAGCCCCGTGTAGAAGTCGACGGCGCGCGTCTTTCCCGCCGCCGAAGCACTGCCCCAGATGGCATGCCAGCCGCCCGGCACCAGATGCCCGAGGATCACGATCGCCGCGATCCCGCCGCTGATGTACACGCCGGCCTGGACGAGCTCCGTCCACACGACCGCCTTCATCCCGCCCTTGTACGTGTAGATGATCGTCAGCAGCCCGAGGAGCAGCACGGCCATCGGCATGACGTACGCCTTGTTCGTCACCGACGGACTGATGATCAGCGCAACCGGGATCGCCGTCGCGAAGACGCGCACGGAGTCGGCCGCCGCGCGCGTGATCATGAAGACGATCGACGTGAATCGCCGCGCACCGATCCCGAACCGCTGCTCGAGCAGCGCGTACGCCGTCACCAGGTTGCCGGCGAAGTAGCGCGGCAGCAGCACGCCGGCCACCACGAAGCGGCCGATGATGTAGCCCGCGACGACCTGGAGGAATCCGAGATCGCCGAAGCCGGGCTTGTTGCCGTACGACAGGCCCGGCGTGCTGATGAAGGTCAGCGCGCTCGTCTCGCTCGCGACGATCGAGAACATCACGGCCCACCAGGGGATCGCCCCGTCGGCCACGAAGTAGTCCTTCGCGTCCCGCTGCCGCCGGCCGACGTATAGCCCCAGCGCCGTCGTGCCCACCAGATAGGCGATCAATACGATGGCGTCGAGCGTCGTGAAACGGCTCATGCGGCCTCGCTATTCGATGACGTACGCTTCCATCGCGAAGTACTCGGCGAGGCCGAGCCGGTCGAGCAGCGCAGCGGTGTCCTTGTTGCGCGCGTCCACGCGCTGCCAGAACTCGCGATCATCCTGTCCGGGAAAGGGGGCGGAATCCTTCTGCGATTGATGCTTGAAGATTGCCTGGATCTTGAGCCGCAGCTCTTCCTGCGACATCGGCACGAGCCAGGTGGCGTCGGTCACACTCCACTCCTGCCAGGCACCGCGGTACAGCCACACTTCGGGGCGCGGGAATTCGATCTGGAGCAGCGCGCCGTCGATCGCCTCCTTGCACATCCGGTGCGTCCCGTGCGGATCGGAGAGGTCGCCGGCCACGAACATGATCTCCGGACGCACCTCGTTCAGCAGGTCGCGCACGATTGCGATGTCCGCCGGCCCGATGGGGGCCTTCTTCACCTCGCCGGTCTGGTAGAACGGGAGGTTGAGGAAGCGCGCGTTCTCGCGCGTCAGCCCCATCACCTCGATGCCGGCGACCGCCTCGCTCTCGCGGATGATGCGCTTGATGTCGGCCACTTCGGGGATGTCGACGTCGCCCGGCCGCTTGGTGTTGAGGAACTCCTCCACGCGATCGGCGAGCGCCGGCACCGCCGCGCCACCGACGCCGCGGTCGTTCTCGAGTCGGCGCAGGAAGTCCACATAGCGCCGCACATCGTGATCGAACACCGCGATGTTGCCGCTCGTCATGTAGGCGACGAGCATGTCGTTCTCGTTCTCCACGAACTTGCGCAGGACCCCGCCCATCGAGATCACGTCGTCGTCCGGATGCGGCGAGAAGCAGATCGTCCGCTTGCCGCGCGGCAGCTTGCTCTTGCCACGGATCTTCGCGCCGAGTGCGTTGAACACCTCGCCGTTCACCGCGCCGGGCGACTTGAACCGCGCCACGAGCGACGACATGCCATGTTCGGAATAGTCGCGCTGCGTCAGCTTGAGGATGGCGCGCTGCGTCTGTTGCGAGAGCCAGACGACCGCGCGGAGCATCAGCTCCGGCGTCCACTGCACCTCGTCCAGCAGCCACGGCGTCGCGATCCGCGTCAGCTCCGCGCCCGCCGCACTGTCCAGGTAGAACGTCGTGTTCGGATGCCGCTGCAGGAAGGTCGCCGCGACCTCGAGGTTGATCTCCCCCTCGACGGCGCGCTGCACGATCCCGGCCTTGTGCTCGCCCGTGGCGAGCAGTGCGATCTCGCGCGCCTCGAGAATCGTCGCGACACCCATCGTCACGGCCTCGTGCGGCACGAACTCCTCGCCGAAGAAATCCGCGGCCGCGTCGCGTCGCGTCACGGCGTCGAGGTGCACTATTCGTGTCCTGCTCTCCGCCCCCGAGCCGGGCTCGTTGAAGCCGATGTGCCCCGTCTTGCCGATGCCAAGAAGCTGCAGGTCGATCCCGCCCGCCCGCCGAATCGCCGCCTCGTAATCCCGGCAGAACCCCTCGATCTGGTTTGCCGGCAGGTCGCCCCGCGGGATGTGCACCTGATCGGCCGGGATGTCCACGTGGTCGAAGAGATTCTCCCACATGAAGCGGTGGTACGAGTGGATGTTCTCCTTCTCCATCGGGAAGTACTCGTCGAGGTTGAACGTCTCGACGTTGGCGAAGCTCAGCCCTTCCTCCCGGTGCATCCGGATCAGGTCGCGGTAGACGCCGATCGGCGTCGAGCCGGTCGCCAGCCCGAGCACCACTCGGCGTCCGGATCCCTCGCGCTCCCTGATTAGCGACGCGATGCGCTGCGCCACGAGATGCGCCAGCTCCTCATGCGACTCGACGACGACGGTACGGATGCGCTCGCGAGCCGTCTCGTGTTGCGGGACATGCGAAAGCCCGCGGGTCGCGGAGCGATCGCGGGCTTCCTGTCCTGCACGGACGTCCTCGAGAGCGCCGCTGCTCGGCTCTCTCATCATGGCGTGGTATTAAGCGGAGAAGGAGCTTCCGCAGCCACAACCACCAGTGGCATTCGGATTCTTGAAGGTGAATCCGGAGCCCTGCATCGAGGTCGTGTAGTCGATGACGACGCCGCTGATGTACTGCGCCGAGAAAGGATCCACGAAGACGCGGTACTCGCCCTGCTCGACGACGAGATCGTCCTCGGCGGCCTGATCCTCGATCAGGAGGCCGTACTTGAACCCGCTACAGCCACCGGGCTGCACGCTCACACGCAGCCCGCCGATCGCAGGGTCGACTCCCTCCTGCTGCATGAACTTCTTGACTTCCTCACCCGCCACCGGGGTAACGGTCATCATCACTTCGGGCTGATTGGTCGTGCTCACGGAACCTCCCTTCGTTTGGAGCCGCCCGAGGGGCGGCGCGGTCTGTAAGTATATACCCCGGAACCGCCTAGGGTTCAAGAGATTCGAAGCGGGCGCGCCGCCGGGCGTCAGTCGCCCGCCGCCGCCTTGGCCAGCGCGATGTTCGCCGCCTGCGCCCTGGGCCCCGCGTCCTCCTCCCGGAAGGCTCGCGCGATCCAGGCGAACGCCAGCGCTGCCACGACCAGCATGATCCCGCCGGTCATCGTCTCGCCAAAGATGAGCTTGCCAATGCCGAAGAGCGTCGCATACACGGCGATGATCCCAGCCAGCCAGTTGGTCCACGCCAGAGCACCGCCGGGAATGGACTCGCCTTCGTGCCCCAGACGGCTCGAGATCCGACGCCACCCCGGGCCGCCGGGACGCACCCGCTCGTAGAAAGACTCGAGCTTGCTCTCGGGTTCCGGCGCGGTGAGAAAGGTGACCGCGAGCCAGACGACCGTGCTGATCGCCACCGTGATCAGCATCACGTACGTCTGGATCAGCGGGCTCTTCTCCGGCATCGCCGCCTTCACGTAATGCAGCGCCAGAATGGAGACGACGAACGATGCGATCATCGCCGAGATCTCGCTCCACGCGTTGATCCGCCACCAGTACCAGCGCAGGATCAGCACGAGCCCCGTGCCGCTCCCCAGTGCGAGCAGCAGTTCCCACGCACTGGCGACCGTGTCGAGCTGCCACGTCACGAAGATCGAAGCGAGGAAGAGGAAGACCGTCGCCCAGCGCGACACGCTCACGTAATGCTTTTCCGTGGCGGTCTTGTTGAGGAACCGCTTGTAGAAGTCGTTCACCAGGTACGACGCGCCCCAGTTCAGCTGCGTGCCGACGGTCGACATGTACGCCGCCGCGAAGCCCGCCATCATGAAGCCGCGCCACGGCGTCGGCAGCAGGTCCACGTACGCCTGCACGTAGGCCGCCTCGTGGTCGTGCGCCGCGCCGATTCCCGCCGGATAGAGCAGCACCGTCGCAAGGCCGGTGATGATCCATGGCCATGGACGAATCGCGTAGTGTGCCACCTGGAAGAACAACGTCGCCAGCACGCCGTCCCGCTCCGTCTTGGACGAGAAGATGCGCTGCGCCACGTACCCGCCGCCCCCAGGCTCAGCGCCAGGATACCAGGCGGCCCACCACTGGACGGACAGGAAGACGGCCAGCGTCAGCAGCGGCATCCACGCATACCCCGCGAACCCGGACGGTGTCATGTGCACCGGCAGGACGCTGATCGCCGCGTCCGTGCTGCCGTAATGCGCCGCGAGCCCGGTCTTCAACTTGTCCATCCCGCCCACCGCGCGAACCGCGTACACGGCGAGGATGATCACGGCGCTCATCTTGATCACGAACTGCACGAGATCGGTCCAGAGCACTGCCCACATTCCAGCGCCCGTGGAATACGCGACTGTGATCAGGAAGCAGATGCCGACCGCGAGCACCTCTCCCGAGATCGAGAGCCCGCCGATGCTCACCGGATGGAGACCCAGCGAGATCGTGAGGATCTTGATCATCGCCTTCGTCACCCAGCCGAGGATGATCAGGTTGATCGGGATCGCGAGGTAGAGCGCCCGGAACCCGCGCAGCGCGGCGGCCGGCTTGCCGCTGTAGCGCAGCTCGGCGAACTCCACGTCCGTCATCACCCCGGCGCGGCGCCAGAGCCGCGCGAAGAAGAACACGGTGAGCATCCCGCTCATCAGCATGTTCCACCACAGCCAGTTGCCGGCGACACCGTTGGCGAAGACGAGCCCCGTCACCACGAGCGGCGTGTCGGCCGCGAACGTCGTCGCCACCATGCTCGCGCCGGCCAGCCACCAGCTCACATTGCGCCCGGAGAGGAAGTACTCCTCGATGCTCTCGCCCCCCTTCTTGGTGAAGAGGATCCCGATGCCCGTCGAGAGTGCGAAGTATCCGACGACGATCGCCCAGTCGATTGCCGAGAGATTCATGGACGCCCAGTCGTGGAGGGAGTGGTGGCCTGGCGCGCGTCGGCTGCTGCAACGACGGCTGGCTCGAGAACCCGCATGACCGCGTCCGCGACTGCGACGCGCACGCCTCCGATCTTCTGGTTGGCGCGCGTCGGATTGACGCGGTTGCTCAACAGGATGACGTAGAGGTCGTGCTGCGGCGCGATCCAGATCGACGTCCCGGTGTAGCCGGTGTGCCCGAATGCGGGGCGCGTCAGGTAGTGGCCGGCGGAGCTGTTCCCGCTCGGCGTATCCCAGCCCAACGCGCGGCTCGAGAAGGTGGAGTCGAGCACGGTGGTGAAGTGGTGCAGCGTCGCCGTGTCGGCGAGTCTTGCGCCGTCGAGCTGACCACCGCGCAGGTACGCCTGGGCCAACCGACCGAGGTCGTGCGCGCTGCTGAACAGCCCCGCATGACCGGAGACGCCGCCCAGCGCGTACGCGTTCTCGTCGTGTACCTCGCCCACGAGATGCCGGCCGCGCCACGGATCCACTTCGGTCGGCGCGATGCGCGAGCGAAGCGAGATCGCCGGCCGATACTGCGTCTCCTTCATCCCCAGCGGCTCGAACACATTGCGCCGGAGATACTGGTCCAGCGACTGCCCGGTCACCCGCTCCACGATCTTGCCGAGCAGGATCGCGCTGATGTCGCTGTAGACCATCCGCGCGCCCGGCACCGAATCGAGGTCGGTCGCGAGGAAGAGGCGCAGTGTGGAGTCGGGCGAGACGTTCAGCTTGTAGTACGTCTTGAACGAAGGGAGCCCCGCCTGGTGCGTCAGCAGATGCTGCACGATCACGCGCTCCTTGCCCGCACCCTGCCATTCGGGGAGGTACTGCTGCACCGGCGCGTCCAGCCGGATCGCTCCCTTCTGCACGAGCTGCATCACCGCCGACGTCGTTCCAACGACCTTCGTCAGCGACGCGATGTCGTAGAGCGAGTGCTCGTTCGGCACCGGCGAAGGTGCCCAGTCCAGATGACCTGCACTCACGGTGACGAGTGGGCCGCGGCTCGTCCCGATCGTCGCGATCGCGCCCGGGAACGCGCTGTCCGCCACGGCGCGCTGCAGTACCGCGGTGAGCACGCGGCGCAGCGAGTCGCGCTGCTTGTCGCGCTGCTTGTCGCGCTGCGCACTGCGCCGCGCCTGTTGCTCGGTGACCTGCCGGCGCTCGGTCGCGGTGCGCACGGCAGCACGCCCAGTGGGCTGTTGTGCGCCGATGGGGAGCGCCAGGATCAGGCCGAGCGAGACGATGCAGCGGCGGGAGGTCCACGAGGTGGGTGACCGCAGCGGCCGGTGCTGCCTACGTGGAGAATGAAGACGCATGAGGAGAGCGTGGAGTGGGTGGAGCGCGGCGCTTGCCGTGCTGTTCGGCATGGCTTTCACCGGTTCGCCGTCGTTTTCGGGGACGGCGGCTTCTGAACCGGGATGTACGGCGGCACGATGATCTACGCCATGCGTGCGGCCGGGCGCAACCGTCTGGCGATCGACTCGGCGATCGTCGCGACAGGTGGCGCCCTACCGGCTCGATCGGTAAGCTGACTCCAACGGCGACGCGCACATGTCTTGCAACTCGCGCCTTCGGCCGCTTCGGCCGCTGAACTCGACCTATAAGGAGTGACGAAATGGGTGCAACGTTGAGAGTGACGACGATCGCGCTGGGTCTCGCCCTCGCGACAGCGTGCGGACAGCGGCAGGTCGAGGTCCGCACGGCACCATCGACTTCCGCGACCGCGGAGCAGTCGGTGCAGGTCACGAACAGCCTCACCCAGGCCGTGAACGTTTACGTCACGCCTTCGGGCAGCGCTGAGCTCTTTCTGCGACAGGTGCCGGCGAACAGCGTCGAGCGGCTGCCGGTGCAGGGCGTCGCCTCCGGCACCTCGGTGGTGTTCAAGGCCGTCACCGTGGACGGCACGCGCACCTATCAGAGCCGCAACGTCTCGCTCACCAGCCAGTTCCTCTGGACCGTTCCCTGAGGCCCAGCCGGTCAGGGACCACCTCCGAGGCGAGTTGCTCGGTCCTGTGATCTCGGATACCTTTCCGGGCCGGAGTCCACACTCCGGCCCGTTCTCGTTGTCGTCCTTCGTCACCGCTGCGCAACCACTCGGCCGCGGGACCTCCATGCGTCTCGGAGCCGCATGAAGTTGCTGCCCGACTGGATCAAAAACGGCTACCTCCGCCTCATCGATCCAGTTGCCGATTGGCTGGTGGCTCGCGGCGTTCATCCGAATACCGTCACGGTCGTCGGCACGCTCTGCACGGTCACGGGCGGCATCATCTACGCCACCGGCCACATCAAGACAGGTGGCTGGTTTCTCGGTCTCACGGCGCTGTTCGACGTATTGGACGGCACCGTTGCCCGGCGCTCCAATATGAGCTCGGTCTTCGGCGCCTTTCTCGATTCCTCGCTCGATCGACTCGCGGACGGCTTCGTGCTCGGCGGATTGGCGGTCTTCTACGCGACCAGCCCGATCCACGGAAGCGTGCCGCTCATGATCACGGCGCTGCTGGGGTTGATTGGCGCCTTTCTCACTTCGTACACCCGTGCCCGGGCCGAGGCGCTCGGCCTCGATGCCAAGGTCGGCCTGCTCCAGCGGCCCGAGCGCGTCGTAATGCTCTCCGCGCCGCAGGCACTGTTCGGCCTGGTCTTTGACGGCCGGGTGCTCGGCCTGATCATCATCATTCTGTCCGTAACGGCCTGGATCACCGTGATCCAGCGCGTGGCGTTCGTCTACACGGCGACCACGCGAGCGAATGCGGTGGACACGACGTCGGAGGCCGAGGGTCGCCCTCGCTTCGACGCGCGTGACGCCGCCCCGCGCCCTCTGCTCTAAAGGAGAATACGTTTCGTGCAAGGTTCCTCTACCGACGCGCGTACCGCGCCCAAGCCGGCCACTGGCCGCCTGGGCATCATCACCCCTGGTCTCGGCGCTGTCGCCACGACCTTCATGGCCGGCGTCGAGAGCATCCGCCGCGGCTACACGCAGCCGATCGGCTCGCTCACGCAGATGGCGACGATCCGCCTCGGCAAGCGCACAGAGAACCGTGCGCCGCTGATCAAGGACTTCGTCCCCCTCGCCTCCCTGGACGACATCGTCTTCGGCGCGTGGGATCCGATTCCAGACGACGCGTACACCGCAGCGAAGAAGGCCGGCGTGCTCGAGGACAAGCATCTCGAGCCGATCGCCGACTTCCTGAAAGCGATCAAGCCCATGCCGGCCGTCTTCGAGAACAAGTACGTCACACGACTGAACGGCCCCAACGTCAAGAAGGGAAAGACCAAGCGCGACCTCGCGGAGCAGCTGCGCCAGGACATGCGCGACTTCAAGGCGAAGAACGGCTGCGACCGGCTCGTCATCGTCTGGTGTGCCTCGACCGAGATCTTCATCAAGCCCGGCCCGCAGCACGCCACGCTCGAGCAGTTCGAGAAGGCGATGGAGAACAACGACGAGGCGATCGCCCCGTCGATGCTCTATGCCTACGCGGCGATCATGGAGGGCGTCCCCTTCTGCAACGGTGCGCCCAACCTCTCGGTCGACCTGCCCGCCCTGGTGCAGCTCGCCAACGAGAAGGGTGTGCCGATCTCCGGCAAGGACTTCAAGACGGGGCAGACCTGGATCAAGACCGTCATCGCGCCCGGCATCAAGGCGCGCATGCTCGGCCTCGCCGGCTGGTACTCCACCAACATCCTCGGTAATCGCGACGGTGAGGTGCTCGACGACCCTGCGTCGTTCAAGACCAAGGAAGAGTCCAAGCTCAGCGTGCTGCACAACATTCTGCAGCCCGAGAAGTATCCCGCGCTGTACGAAGGATTCTCCCACGTGGTGCGGATCAACTACTACCCGCCGCGCGGCGACAACAAGGAAGGGTGGGACAACATCGACATCGTCGGGTGGATGGGCTACCCGATGCAGATCAAGGTCAACTTCCTCTGCCGCGATTCCATCCTCGCCGCGCCGCTCGTGCTCGACCTCGCGCTGTTCAGCGACTTCGCGCAGCGCGCCGGCATGAAGGGAATCCAGGAATGGCTCTCCTTCTATTACAAGAGCCCGATGGCCGGACCTGGACTCCAGCCGGAGCACGACCTGTTCATTCAGCAGACCAAGCTGAAGAACACCCTCCGGTTCCTCATGGGCGAGGACCAGATCACGCATCTCGGCCTCGAGTACTACCAGTCGTGATGGCGCGCGGACAGGCACGGCGCACCCTGCTCGCGGCGCTCGCCTTCGCGAGCGTCGCTGGAGCGTCGTGCGGTCCGCCCAAGAAGCCCGAGTTGCGGCAGGGGTCGGAGAGCTATCTGTTCACCATCAGCTCCGATCCCGTGCCTCCGCGGGCACGTGAGGATGTCATCTACAAGATCGTCGTCAAGGATCGCAAGAGCGGCCAGCCCGTCGAGACGGGGGAGGGCCGGATCTTCGCCAACACCGCGGAAGGTGCTCGCACGTACGACGGCTTCATCAAGGCGCCCGGCGTCGGTGCGTACTCGGCGAAGATGAACTTCGTCAAGGCCGGCCTCTGGGCGATCGGCATTCAGTTTCACAGCGACTCCACCAAGAAGCTCGAGCTCACGGAATGGAAACAGGACGTGCTCGCCGAACGGAGCGGAACCCCCTGACCCATGCGTCACTTCTACCGTAGTCACTCCACGCCGGCCGACGCGCTCGTCGTCGCCGACCGGTTCTTCCCTGCGCTGGGCTTTACCGTCGCCGCCACTACTGCGCGCACGCGCAGCTTCACCGGTCCGCTTGGCAGCCTGAAGCTGTCGGTGCGCGCCGAAGGTGGTCATTACACCTTCGTCGAGGCGGCAACGGACCAGATGGGCGAGAGCCGGATGGATCGCAACGTGAAGAAGTACTTCGTTGAGCTGCATCGCGCCGACGATCCATCGCACAAGCTCCAAGCATCCTTCTGATGACGGTCCCGCAGTCGGCGACGGCGCGGGGCGGGGGACGCGGCGCGCGGACGAGCGCGTCGGCGTCAACCGCCGCCGTCACAGGCAGCGACTCGACGCTGACGCGCGAGCAGCGCCTGGAGCTCTACTACTGGATGCGCCTCACGCGCTCGCTCGAGGAGCGCCTCGTCAACCTGTACCGCCAGACGAAGGTCGTCGGCGGCCTCTTCCGCTCGCTTGGCCAGGAGGCCGACGCCGTCGGCAGCGCCTACGCGCTCCGCCAGGGCGACATCCTCTCGCCGCTTATCCGCAATCTTGGCTCGATGCTCGTCAAGGGCGCGACGCCGCTCGAGATCCTGAAGCAGTACATGGCGCGCGGTGACTCACCGACGCGTGGCCGCGAGCTGAACATCCACTTCGGCGACACCGAGCGCGGCTTCATCGGCCAGATCTCGCCGCTGGGCGACATGGTGCCGGTCATGGCGGGCGTCACGCTCAGCTTCAAGCTGCGCGGCGAGGATCGCGTGGGTCTGGTCTACGTCGGTGACGGCGCGACCTCGACCGGTGCCTTCCACGAGGGGATCAACTTCGCCGCCGTGCAGCGCTGCCCCCTCGTCGTCATCATCGAGAACAACGGCTACGCCTACTCGACTCCGACCGCGAAGCAGAGCGCCGTGAAGCAGTTCGTCGACAAGGCGATCGGCTACGGCATTCCCGGCGAGCAGGCGGATGGCAACGACGTGATCGCCACCTACGAGGCCACCAAGCGCGCCGTCGATCGCGCGCGCCGCGGCGAGGGAACGTCGATCGTCGAGCTGATGACCTTCCGCCGGAAGGGGCATGCCGAGCACGACAATCAGTCATATGTTCCCGCCGGTGAGCTCGAGCGCTGGGCGGCGGAGAATGATCCGATCGACCGCTACCTCGCGCGTCTCACCGGTGAAGGCGTGACACGGGACGAACTCTCGGCCATCGACGCGCGGATCCTGCGCGAGATCGACGACGCGACCGATCTTGCGGAGCAGTCAGGCCTGCCCGAGCCGCTCGACGCGCTCGTCGGCGTCTATGCCGATCCGCCGTCCGCCGAGCCGCTCTGGTTCCGCGAAGGCAAGCGTGCCGCCGTCGAGGTCAACGAGCGCCCAGAGGGCTGGGGCACCTTCAACGCTCCCGCCAAAGGCGCCGACTGATGGCCGAAATCACCTATCTCGAGGCCATCCGCGAGGCGCTGTTCGAGGAGATGGAGCGCGATCCCAACGTCTTCATGCTCGGCGAGGACATCGGTGCCTTCGGCGGCGCCTTCAAGGTCACGGAAGGGCTTCAGGCGAAGTACGGCGAGTCGCGCGTCATCGACAGCCCGATCTCGGAAATCGGGATCGTCGGCGCAGCAGCTGGCGCGGCGCACATGGGGATGCGTCCGGTCGTGGAGATGCAGTTCATCGACTTCATCGCCAACGCCTACGACATGCTCACCAACTACGTGGCGACCGCACGCTATCGCGCCTTTCTGCCGTGTCCGATGGTGGTCCGCGGCCCCAGCGGCGGCTACGTGCGCGGCGGGCCGTTCCACTCGCAGAACCCCGAGGCGGGCTTCATCCACACGCCCGGCCTCAAGGTCGTCTACCCGAGCACCGCGGCAGATGCGAAGGGCCTGATGAAGGCCGCCATCCGCGACGACGATTGCGTGCTCTTCTTCGAGCACAAGTACCTCTACCGGCGCATCAAGGGTGAGATGCCGGCCGGTGATCACGTCGTGCCGATCGGCAAGGCGCGGATCGCGCGCGCGGGAAGTGACCTCTCGATCATCACGTACGCAGCCACCGTCTACAAGGCGCTGGAGGCGGCGGAGCAGCTCGAGCGCGAAGACGGATTGTCCGTCGAGGTGCTCGACTTGCGCTCCCTCGCGCCACTCGACGACGAGGCGATCGTCGCATCTGTGAAAAAGACGAACCGTGTGTTGATCGTGCACGAGGACACGCGCACCGGCGGCATCGCGGGCGAGCTCACCGCGCGCATCAGCGAGAGCTGCTTCGAGTGGCTCGACGCGCCCATCCTCCGCGTCACGGCCCACGATGTGCCCCTGCCGTACGCGCCGTCGCTGGAGGACTTCGTGCTGCCGCAGACGCCTGACATCGTCCTCGCGGCACGCCGGCTCGCCGCGTACTGACGCGTGCAGGACGCGCATCGGGACCTGCCGGAGGCATCGGGGGAGACGGATGACGGCGTCTGGCCTTATGTTGGGGTCGGGTGCCTGACGGCGATGGTCGGATTTTTCGGGACCGGCATGATCGCCGTGCTTCTTTCGAAAATCGTCGGCTACGCAACGGGCTGCGCCGCCGACCTCGAAACCGGGGCGCCGTGCCACTGGTTCACCTACGCTGTCCGCGGCGGACTGATCGGGCTGATCCTGCTGCCGTCGTTCACAATCTGGCGGATGCGTCGAAAGCGCGCCGCGAACAAGAAACTTTGGAACTCCGAGTGAGAGGACATCGCTGTGGCTCGCGTTGACGTCGTCATGCCCCAGATGGGCGAATCGATTGCCGAAGGAACCCTCTCCAAGTGGTTGAAGAAGGTCGGCGACGAGGTGAAGCGCGACGAGCCGATCTTCGAGATCAGCACGGACAAGGTGGACGCCGAGATCCCGGCCCCGTCCGCCGGCATCCTCGCCGAGATCCTGGTCCAGGAAGGCGAGACGGTTGCCGTACAGACGCTGGTAGCCCGCATCGAGACCGAGAAAGGCGCCACGATCGCGGCCGCGCCACCGTCAAAGGGTCCTGAGGCAGCATCGGCGGTCTCCATCCCCGCCCCCGCATCCTCCGATCAGTCCTCTGCGGCCCCCTCCGCGTCCCCTGCGTCCCCTGCGTCCCCTGCGTCCTCCGCGGTACAATCAGTTCAATCAGTTCCAGCCGCCGGCGCGACAACTTTCAGTTCGCCACTCGAGGAACGCCTCCGCACCAAGTCTTCTCCCCTCGTGAGGAAGATCGCCGCCGAGCACGGTCTCCAGATCGCCGAGATGCAGGGCACCGGCATCCAGGGCCGCGTCACGCGCCGCGACATCGAGCAGTACATCGCCGCCGGCCCTCCGGTCGCCGCCGCCGCACCAGCGCGTCCCTCGATGCACGCCCCGAATGGTGCCGAGCAGCATGGACCGCAGCCCGAGCCGTGGGCCGGCGATCGCGTCGAGGCCATGTCCAAGATCCGCGCGCTGACGAGCGACCACATGGTCGCCTCGCGCCGCACGAACGCGCACGTCACCTCGTTCTTCGAGGTCGATCTCACGCGCGTCGCCCGCATCCGCCACAAGGCGCGCGCCGCGTTCGAAGCCCAAACTGGACAGAAGCTGACCTTCCTGCCGTTCATCATCCGGACGGTCGTCGAGACGCTCAAGCAGTTCCCGGTGCTCAATGCGGCGGTCAGCGGCTCCAACATCATCTACCGCAAGCAGTACAACATCGGCATCGCCGTCGCCCTCGACTGGGGACTCCTTGTTCCGGTCATCAAGGGCGCCGACGACCTGTCGCTCTCGGGCCTCACGAAGAACCTGAACGATCTCGCGGACCGGGCGCGCACCAAGCGCCTCAAGCCCGAGGAGGTGCAGGGCGCCACCTTCACGATCACCAACCCGGGTGTCTTCGGCTCCCTCATGGGCACGCCGATCATCCCGCTCGGCACGTCGGCGATCCTCGGGCTCGGCGCGATCGAGAAGCGCCCCAAGGTCATCACCGGTACCGACGGGGAGGATACGATCGCGATCCGGACCTGCGCCTACTTCTCGCTCTCGTTCGACCATCGCATCGTGGACGGCTCCGACGCCGACAAGTTCCTCGCAGCGGTCAAGAAGGGCCTCGAATCCTTTCCCGACGCGAGCCTCTGATCATGTCCCGCGTCCTCACGATCCAGCGTACGCTCGTCACCCCGCCCGATCGGCCCAAATTCGCCGAGCGGCTTCGACGCAACCGCGAGTATTACAAGCAGGCCGGCTGCCGCTACTGGGTGTTCGAGGAGACCGGACTGCCCGGCGCCTTCCTCGAGTTCTGCGAAGCGCCGGATGCCGCGACGCTCGCGCGCGCTCATGCGTCCGCGCCGGAGCGCGTGCTCGATCCCGCGCGCATCTATCACGAAGTGGAGTTCTCCTAGCATGCCGATCCGCACCATCACCACCGACGGCCGTACGTGGCGCGTCCTCCCGTCTGGCCGCGTCACCTCGCTTGACCGCGACGAGTTCGCGCTCCTCTTCATCACCGGTCTGGGCGACGATCGCGAAGTGCGCACCTCCCGCTTCTCGCCGCAGGGCACCCGCTCGCGCGAGCAGGCGCTCATCGAGCTGAGTGACGCCGATCTCGCGCGACTCCTCCAGCACTCGCAGCCGAGCGAGATGTCTCCCGAGGCCGGCTACATCCCGTGAGTGCGGCCGCTGGAATCGCGACCGGTGATTCGACCGCCGGCGCCGCGCCATTCGTCGATCTGCACATGCACTCCACCGCGTCCGACGGGTCACGCGCGCCAGCAGACGTCGTCCGCGCGGCAAAGCGCGCGGCGCTCGAGGCGATCGCGCTGACCGACCACGATACCGTCGCCGGACTGCCCGAGGCGCAGGTCGCTGCCGCCGAGCTGGGGATTCGCTTGATCAACGGCGTCGAGTTGAGCGCGGTCGAAGGCGCCACGGAGACGCACCTGCTCGGTCTGCACCTGCAGGATACCGGCGTGCTCGAGCGCGGGCTCGAGGGACTTCGCGACATGCGCGCGCGCCGCGCCCAGCAGATCGTCGAGCGCCTCGAAGAGCTAGGCGTGCACATTGGCTACGACGACGTCCTCGCGCAGGCGGCGGGTGGCGCCATCGGCCGGCCCCATGTTGCCCGCGCACTCGTCGGCGCCGGATGGGCCACCGATCAGCGGGACGCGTTCGATCGCTATCTCGGCGCCGGTCGCCCTGCCTACGTCGCGAAGGAGCAGCTCAGCATGCGCGACGCGATCGCGATGATCCATGACGCGGGCGGTCTCGCCGTACTCGCACACCCCGGTCCGTCGGGCACACGCGAGCGCCTCGAGGCGCTGCGTGCGCAGGGACTCGACGGTGTGGAGGTCAAGCACCCGGGCCACTCGCCCACTGACACGACGCGGCTGCGCACCCTGTCCGAGCAGCTCGGTCTCGTCGCGAGCGGCGGCTCCGACTGGCACGGTGCGGCCGACGGTCCGCGTACGATCGGCATGATGCAGGTACCCCGCGAATGGCTGGTCCGACAGGACGAGCGCCTCGTGGCCCTCGGCCGCGCGCCGGCCGCCTGAGGCGATCCGCGCGATGACGCTCGCCGGGCGCGTCGCGCTCGTCACCGGCGCTGGTCGCCGCGTGGGACGCGCGATCGCGCTCGCCCTCGGCGGCTGCGGCATGCGCGTCGTCGTGCACTACAATGCGTCCGACGCCGGCGCACGCGAGACGGCGCGCCTCATCACCGAGGCGGGCGGCAGCGCCGCGGTCGTTCAGGCGGAGCTGTCCCAGGTCGAGGCGTGCCACACCCTGATCGACGGCGTGGTGCGCGAGCACGGCACGCTGCATCTGCTCGTCAACTCTGCCGCGATGATGCTTCGGACGCCAGTCGGCGAGCTCACGCCGGAGCAGTGGGACACCATGTTCGCGCTCAATGCTCGCGCGCCCTTCTTCCTCGCCCAGCGCGCCGCACCAGCGCTTCGCGAGGCGGGTGGTTCGATCGTCAACATCGCGGATCTCGCGGCGTTCGAGAGCTGGCCGGCGTACGTGCCGCACTCCATGACGAAGGCGGCGATCGTGCAGATGACGCGTGGTCTCGCCCATGCGCTCGCTCCACACGTGCGTGTCAACGCCATCGCGCCCGGCGCCGTCCTGCTGCCGGACGGATGGAGCGACTCGGACGCACAACGTCTCGTCGACACCACACCACTGCGCCGGCTCGGCTCGCCGGAGGATGTGGCCCGCGCTGCCGTGTATCTCGCTGAAGCGGACTTCGTCACGGGCGAAACGATCATCGTCGATGGCGGCCGCCACGTCCGCACCTGACGCCGGCGCCGCGCCGCTGCGCCTCCAGCGGGCCGTGCAGCGCTTCGGCACGATCGTCGTCGTTGGCGGGGGCTGCTACGGCGGCTACTACGTGCGGCAGCTGCTGCGCGCCGAGCGCGCTGGCGCGCTCTCGTGGCGCCGACTGCTCGTCGTCGATCGCGATCCCGCGTGCGCCGTCGCGTCACTTCCGAGCGATCAGCTGCCGCCTCGTTGCGAATTGGTAGCGGACGACTGGCGTGCCTTCTTCGCCCGCTATCTCGGCGAGTGCGCTGCGTCACGCGAGGCCTCGGCAACGGACGCGATCGTTCCCTCGCCTCTCATGCCGCACCTGATGGCCGACTGGCTCGTGGATCGCGCGCGAGAGCGTTGGCCGCTCCGCCGCATCGCGACCGAGCCCCTCGCCGCCGCACCGTCGGTGCCGTGGCAGCGCGCCGGCGACGATGGCACCCACTACGTCAGCTTCGCCGAGTGGATGTGCCCGATCAACTGCATCGAGCCCGCGCGCTGTCCGGCGACGAAAGGCGAGCGCAGCTGGAGCATGCCCCCGGCAATCGTCCGCTATGCCGACGCCGAGCGCCAGGCGGGTCGGCCGGTCGAGGGCCCGTTCGTCTTTCACTGTGCCCATCGCGCGTATGGCGTCGGCATGCTCGACGTCGCAGACATCATCGCGGCCGACCGCGCTATCGCGGAACGCACCACCGCGCAGCGCGCTTACTTCCTCGTGGGCACGGCGTCGCACTGCCACGGAGCGCTCCGCCGCATAGTCATCGACGACGCCGGTTGATATCTTTCGGCAATCGGCCGTGTCCGCCGAGCACTCCTTCGACCTCGCCGTGATGCCTGCTTCCCGGATCGAAAACATCGTCATCGTCGGCTCGGGTCCAGCAGCCTGGACCGCGGCGATCTATGCCGCTCGCGCCAGCCTCAATCCGGTGGTCTACGAGGGGGAGCCCATCGGCACGGAGCTGCCGGGAGGGCAGCTCATGCTCACCACGGACATCGAGAACTTTCCCGGCTTTCCGGAGCCGATCAGCGGTCCGACGCTCATGGAGCGCATGAAGGAGCAGGCGCTGCGCTATGGCGTTCGCGTCGTGAGCGAGCTGATCACCGATGCGGATCTCGACGCGCAGCCCATCCGGCTCACGCCGCATTACAGCGCGCCGATCCTCACGCACGCGCTCATCATCGCCACCGGCGCGAGCGCGAAGTGGATCGGACTCCCCAACGAGCTTCGCCTCGCCACGCACGGCGGAGGCGTCTCCGCGTGCGCGGTGTGCGATGGCGCCCTCCCCTTTTATCGCAATCGCGTCCTCGCCGTCGTCGGCGGTGGTGACACGGCGATGGAGGAGGCGCTCTACCTCACGAAGTTCGCAAGTGAGGTGCTGATCATCCATCGACGCGACAGCTTCCGCGCCTCGAAGGCGATGGCGAGCCGCGTGCTCGGCCACCCCAAGGTGCGCGTGCTCTGGAACACCCGCGTCGTGGACGTGCTCGGTGACGACTTCATTACGGGGTTGCGACTCGAAGACACGGTCACGACCGCGCAGCACGAGCTCGAGGTCGGCGGGCTGTTCGTGGCGATCGGCCACACGCCCAACACGTCCTTCCTCAAGAATCAGCTCGAGACGACGCCGCTCGGTTATATCGTTGTGATCTTGGGTCGCACGGCGACAGCCGTGCCGGGCGTCTTCGCCGCCGGCGACGTGATCGACGACTACTATCGGCAGGCCATCACATCCGCCGGCACCGGCTGCATGGCCGCGCTCGAGGCGGAGCGCTGGCTCGCCCATCACGGCATCGGCGAATCGCCGGTGCTCGAGACGGCGGAGACCGCGCCGCTGTGAAGATCGACGTCTGCACCGTCGGGCCGTTCCAGGAGAACTGTTACCTCGTCGTCGACGAGACGACGAAGCGCGCCGTGCTGATCGATCCGGGCGAGGAGGGCGACCGCATCCTCGAGATGATCACTCGTTCGGGCGCCAGCCTCGATGCGATCTGGCTGACGCATGCGCACCTCGATCATATCGGCGCCCTCGAGGCCGTGCGCCGGGTGCATCCGGTTCCGGTGTACCTGCACCCGCTCGATCTCCCGTTCTACGAATCGCTCTCCGCGCGCGCGGCCGTGATGTACGGGTTGTCATTCGTACAACCAACTGTGGCGACGCTGCCGCTCGCGGATGGCGACGAGCTCGCCTGTGGCTCGCTGCGCTTCCGCGTGATGCACGCGCCCGGTCATGCGCCCGGGCTCGTCAGCTTCAACGGTCATGGCGTCACCCTGGCGGGCGATCTGCTCTTCGCCGGCTCGATCGGCCGGACCGATCTTCCACTCGCCGATCCGTACGCGATGGAGCGCTCGCTCGATCGTGTGCTCGAGCTGGATGACAGCACCGTTGTCTACCCCGGCCACGGTCTGATGACGTCGATCGGCGCCGAGCGCACGTCGAATCCATTTCTCAGTGGACGTGCGCGTCCGCTGAAGCGATGAGCGAGCGCGTGATGTCCGGTGCGCTGGCGAGCACGGTGCTGCTCGCGGCCTGGTTGGGCGCTGCGCTCGTGGTGGCCGCTGTCGTCGCACCTGCCGCCTTCGCCGTCCTCCCCACGCGCACGCTCGCCGGCGCGCTCGTCGGACGCGTGCTCCCGGTGCTCTTCTGGTCGGGCATTCTCATTGGTGCTCTCACCGCGCTCCTCGCGTGGCCGTCCGTCAGCCATCGTGGCTGGCGAACGGCCGGCGCGCTCGGTTTGATCGGCGCGTGCGCGGCCGCGCAACTGGTCGTCGCGCCGCGCATCGAGCGGGTGCGCGCGGCGATCGGCGGTCCGGTGGATGCGCTCGATCCGTCAGACCCGCGCCGTCAGGCATTCGGCCGGCTGCACGGCTTCAGCGTACTCTGGCTTGGCGTTGCCGGCATCTCGGCGCTCGTTGTCCTCGTTCTGCTCGCCCTCATCCTCACCGCACGGAGATCGTCATGAGCGAAGAGTCGCGCCTCGAGCGCATCGACCCCGCCGCCGCCGCCGGCGAGGTGAAGCCCATCTTCGATGCCTTCATCGCGGAGCGGGGCAAGGTGCCCAACCTCTATCGCGTCGTGGCGCACTCGCCGCGCATCACCCCGAAGCTCGCGGCCCTTCAGTCGGCCGTGATGGGAAAGGGCGCGGTGGACACGCTGCTCAAGGAGCTGCTGAGTACGCGCGTCTCGCACATCAATCTCTGTGACTATTGACTGACTTCCCATACCGCCTTGGCAAGGCGGCTGGGTGCGACGGACGCGCAGATGCATGCGATGGCGCGCGCCGAGTACGACGTCTTCGATCCGGCGTGGCAGGCGGCGTTCCGGTTTGCCGATCAGCTCACGCCGACGCCGGGCATCGTCTCCGAGTCCGTCTATGGCGAGCTCGCAGCGCACTGGTCGCCGGAGGAGATCGTCGAGATCACCGCGGTGATCTGCATGTTCGCCTTCTTCAATCGCTTCGCGCACGCCCTGGACATTCCGGTCACGCGGTGACACGCGTGGCGCCATGACCGACCATTCCCCGAGACAACCGACGATGGCCCCGACGACCCGCAGCGAGAAGGATCCGCTTGGCTTCAAGGACGTGCCGGCGAGCGCACTGTATGGCGTGCAGACGGTTCGCGCCCAGGAGAACTTTCCGATCAGCGGGTTCGCACCGCTCTGGCCGTTCGTCATGGCGCAGGTCTGGTTGAAGAAGTCCGCGGCGCTCACGCACAAGGAGACGGGGCGCCTCGACGCGAAGCTGGCCGATGCCATCATCGCCGCGGCGGACGAGGTCCTCGCGCGGCAGCACGACCAGCAGTTCATCGTCGATCCGTATCAGGCCGGCGCCGGTACCTCGCACAACATGAACGTCAACGAGGTGCTCGCCAACCGCGCCAACGAGCTGCTCGGCGGGGAGCGCGGAACGTACAGTCCCGTGCATCCGAACGACCACGTCAACATGGCGCAGAGCACCAACGACACGATCCCCACGAACATTCGTCTCGCCTGCCTCTCGCAGCTCGATGCCTTCGCCCACGCCTTCGAGACGCTGCGCGATGCGCTCGCCACGAAGGGCAGGGAGTTCGACCACATCGTCAAGGCGGGTCGCACGCATCTCCAGGACGCGATGCCCATCCGCCTTGGCCAGGAGTTCACCGCCTACGCGGGATCGATCGACCGGGGGCTGCGTCGCGTACGCGAGGCGTCGGACTATCTGCGCGACCTCGGTATCGGCGGCAGCGCCGTGGGCACCGGCGTCACGGTGGAGAAGGAGTATCCCGCGCTCATGAACAAGTACCTGCGCGAGATCACCGGCCTCGATCTGCGAATCGGCACTGACCGCATCCAGCTCATGCAGAGCATGGGCGACGTCGCCGGCTTCAGCGCGTCGTTGAGAGTGCTCGCGGTGGATCTCAGCAAGATCGCCAGCGACCTGCGCATCATGGTCATGGGCCCGCGCACCGGCATCGACGAGATCAAGCTGCCCGCCGTGCAGCCGGGCTCCTCCATCATGCCGGGCAAGATCAATCCGTCCATCCCCGAGCTGGTCAATCAGGTCTGCTTCCAGGTCATGGGGCTCGACACCACGGTCTCCATCGCCGCCGAGCACGGGCAGCTCGAGCTCAACGTCATGATGCCGGTGATCGCGTTCAACGTGCTGCTCGCCATGCGCATCCTCACGAACACCGCGACCGTCTTCGCCGAGAAGTGCGTCGTCGGCATCGAGGCGCACGAGGACATGTGCGCCTACTGGGTGGAGCGCTCCGCCGCGCTCGCGACCGCGCTCATGCCGCACATCGGCTACGCGAAGGCGGCAGAGCTCAGCAAGCAGTCGGTCAAGGAGGGCGTGCTCGTGCGCGACATGGTCAAGCGGGATCAGCTCCTGCCGGCCGACCAGATCGACGATGTGCTCGACCTTCGCAAGATGACGGAGATCGGTGTGCCGGGCGGCAAGCATGGGATGGTTGCCGGCGGCTGAGCCCCGGCGCCCTATCCGCTGCGAACCGGCGGGGTTAGCTTTCCACCGTGCGCATCACTACGCAGGCTGAATACGGACTGATCTGTGCCCTGCATCTGGCCCGTCGCGCGAGCGAAGGGCCGGTGACGGGCCGCGAGATCGCCGCGATGGAGAAGCTGCCGACGGACTACGTCGAGCAGATCATGCTGAAGCTCCGTCGCGCCGAGATCGTCCGCAGTACGCGCGGCGCCCACGGCGGCTACCAGCTCGCACGGCCGGCCGACTCGATCAGCGTGCGCGACGTCATCGCCGCGGCCGAACAGGCGACCTTCGCCGTGCACTGCGTCTCGCACCCGGTCGAGGCCGAGCGCTGCGCTGCGTCGCACGATTGCAGCATCCGCCCCGTCTGGGTGCTCCTCCAGCAGCGGATCGACGAGGTGTTGGAGAGTGTGCGGCTCAGCGACCTGCTGATGCAGGAGCAGCAGGTGCGCGAGCGGGTCGGCCTTTCGCGGCCGCTCGTCTCCGCAGCAGCTGGCCGCCTCGCGCTGCCCATCCTTCAGGGCTGATCGCTCGGCGCCCGTGCGCCTCTTCCGGTCGTTTCGAGAGGATCGTGCCCTCCTGCGGCGTAGCGCGCAATACGCTGCGGCGCTCATGCGCGAGCCTGCCGTGGACGACATCGAGTGGCTCTCGGCCGCAGCCACGCGCGGCGACGGTGACCACGCGCGTTGGGAGCTCCGCTATCTGCGGCGGGCCGTCGGGCTCCTCGTGGCGCAGCGCGATTCGCTCGACGACCGCACTCCCTCGGAGGCGCTCCGCGCGCTGCGCCATCGCATGGAGAAGGACCCGCACGTCGACGCCGAGCTGCGTGAGCTCGCCGAACGGCAGTTCAATGCGCGGTTGAGTGCGTACCGCGACGCATTCACGTCGCGCGGCCATGGAACGCCCGCCCTGCGCGTCGCGCAGAACATGCTTGCCTTCGCCGGCGGGCCGATCCGCGCCAATGATCCCATCGTCGTGCGCGGAGCGGCGCTTGTTGCCGAGTATCTCGCGGCCGCGAACGTGGCGCTTCGGGAGAGCTACGGCACCGCGGAGCTGCCTGAGGACGTCGCCCCCAGTCAGGTCGGGCGATAGCGGGACGGCTCCAACCAAAAACGCCCCGACGATCCAGAGATCGTCGGGGCGCATCAGTGCTCGAGGGGGGACTTGAACCCCCACGCCGGTGAAGGCACAGGCTTCTGAGACCTGCGTGTCTACCAGTTCCACCACCCGAGCCATCGGCGCGACCATGCGCCGCTCAGTCCCGAAATAAAGCGACGCCGGCAGAGCAAGTCAACGCGTCGCGTTGCCGCGTTCCGGCGGCGTCCTTATGTTGCATGGCTGGCTCGCAGCGTCGCGTGCCGATGCCTCCCCGCCCATGTCGAAGCCCGACGAAAAGCTCCCCGAGATCGAGTCGGTCGCCAAGAACCGGCGTGCGCGTCACGACTACAGCATCATCGATACGTACGAGGCCGGCATCGTGCTCACCGGCAGCGAGGTCAAGTCGCTCCGCGACGGCAAGGCGAACATCTCCGATGCCTACGGCATCGTCCGAGACGGCGAGATCTTCCTGATCAATCTGCACATCTCCGTCTACGAGCGCGCGAGCTACAACAACCACGAGCCCACCCGCACGCGCAAGCTCCTGTTGCACAAGCGGGAGATCGAGCGTCTCATAGGGGCAATCGAGCGACAGGGACTCACCCTGGTTCCGCTCGAGCTTTATTTCAAACGCGGCATCGCGAAGGTAGCGATGGCACTGGGAAAGGGAAAAAAGCTGCACGACAAGCGCGAGGACGCGAAGGCGAAGGACGCCGACCGCGAGATGGCGCGCGCGGTGCGCACCCGATGATCGGCGCGCTGCTCGCGGCATTCCAGCTGGCGGTGACCGCTCCCGCCTCGGCCTCCGGGCCGCTCGTCGTCAAGGACGCAACGCGTGCCACGAGGGTCGCCCTCGTCGGCACCGCCGGCGCGCAGATGCTTCGCGCCGACCAGCTCCGGCCGATCGTCCCGATCACCGTGTCTCACCTCACGGGCCAGCGCTGGATGTTGATCGTGAACGGGACCGCGATCGAGGTCGAGGAGGGAATCCGCTTCGCCCGTGTGGGGGAGGAGACCTACCAGCTCGCCGTTGCCCCAGATGTGCGAAGGGGCGCGCTCTACGTGCCGCTGCAGCTCGTCGCCGAGATCGTGCCGCGCGTCGCCACGAACCTGATCTGGGACGCTGATCGGTTCGAGCTGCGTGCCTTCTCCACGACGCAGAGGTTCGCCGCGCGCGAGGACGCCTCCACCGCACGCCGCTCGATTCCTGCCACGCGACGCGCTGCCGACGTCGATCCGTCCGTGCGGCAGCAGGGCACCGCACGGACTGCCTCCCTCGAAATGTCGAACGCGCCGCTTGGCGCGCTGCGCTCACGCCGTCTAGTCGTCGTGGACGCGGGCCATGGTGGACCTGACGCCGGCATGCATGGACCGCTCGCGGGCGGTCCTCAGCTGCTCGAGAAGAACGTCACGCTGAACGTCGCCCGACGCGTCGGCGCCGCACTCGGCGCGCGCGGCATCAACGTGAAGTACACGCGAACACGCGATACGCTCATTGCCCTTTCGGATCGCGGCCGCATCGCCAACGATGCTCACGCGGACCTCTTCGTGAGCATTCACGTGAACGCCGCGAATCCCGGCTGGAAGGACCCGGCCGGCGCACGCGGCTTCGAGACGTACTTCCTCGCCGAGGCCAAGACGGAAGACGCCCGCCGCGTCGAGCAGATGGAGAACGAGGTCGTCAAGTTCGAGGCGAAGTCGTCGGCGCGCGCCGGCGATCCGTTGAGCTTCATCATCAACGACATGGCGCAGAACGAGCACCTGCGCGAGGCCAACGAGCTGGCGGACCTGATCCAGCATCGCGTGCAGGAGGTCCACCCGGGCCCGAGCCGTGGAGTGAAGCAGGCCGGCTTCCGCGTCCTGGTCACCGCCTTCATGCCGGCCGTGCTCGTCGAGATCGGCTTCGGAACGAATGCGCAGGAGGCCGCCTACATGACGAGCCCGGCGCGCATGGACGAGCTTTCAGCAGCCGTGGCCGACGGCGTGCTCGAGTACCTCAAGCGCTATGAGCGCCGCGTCACCGCGTCCGGCGGGGCATCCGGCGGAGGGCTCGCCCCGCAGTGACGACGCACCGCGGACGGCTCGCGGTGCAGGTGGCCGGTCTCGCCTTCCAGAATCCCGTCGTGCTCGCCGCGGGCACGGCCGCCTACGGCCGTGAGGTCGACGGCGTGGTCGACCTCGCCGCGCTCGGCGGCCTCGTCACCAAGGCGGTGAGCCCCGAGCTGCGCCACGGCGCACCGGCGCCCCGCGTCGCCGAGTTCGGCGGCGGGATGATCAACGCCGTGGGGCTCGCGAATCCTGGCGCTGCCATCGTCGTCCGAGAGCACCTTCCATGGCTCGCCCGATCCCTGCCGGCGACCCGCAGGCTCGCCAATGTCGTCGGCTTCTCCGTCGAGGAGTTCGCGGGCGTCATCGCCATTCTGGAGGATGCGCTCGAGACCCCGGAGTGTCGCGGCGCGCTCGAGGGCTATGAGCTGAACGTGAGCTGTCCCAACGTGAAGGCCGGCGGGATGGAGTTCGGCGCCGACCTCTCCTCGCTGACAGAAGTCGTTCGTCGCGCTCGCGCCGCCACCCATCGCCCGCTCTTCGTCAAGCTCTCGCCCACGCTGCCGGACATCGCTCGGAGTGCCGCCACCGCGGTCGATGCCGGCGCGAACGCGATCACGCTTGTCAACACCGTCCCGGGCCTCGTGGTGGATGTCGCGCGCCGGCGACCGGCGCTCGGCTTCGGCACCGGCGGAATGAGTGGGGCAGCGCTACTACCCATCGGTGTCCTCGCCACGATGAAGGTCCGGCGCGCGGTGCGGGTGCCGCTGCTCGGCATCGGCGGGGTGGCGACTGCCGACGACGCCCTGCAGTACCTGATGGCGGGTGCCACGCTCGTTGGGATCGGGACGGCCGCACTCCGTGATCCTCGCACCCCCGGACGCGTCGTTGCCGGCCTCGGTCGTTGGTGCGAGCGGGAGGGGGTGCGGTCGATCGCCGAGATCATCGGGACACTGGAGATGCCAGGATGACACCGACCAGCAGGATCCCTGTTCCGATCGTGGCGCTCGACGTCGGATCCGCCAGCGAGGCGATGGCGCTCGCGAGGCGGGTTGGCGACGGATGCGCCTTCTTCAAGGTGGGTAGCGAGCTCTTCACCGCGGAGGGCCCTTCGATCGTGCGACGAATCCGGGAGGAGCTCGGGGCGGACGTCTTTCTCGACCTCAAGTTCCACGACATCCCCAATACGGTCGCGGGCTCGGTGCGCAGCGCCGCAGAGCTCGGTGCACGCCTCGTCACCGTCCACGCGGGAGGTGGCCGCGAGATGCTTCGCGCGGCGCAGGTCGCCGCGGCTGAGGCGGGTGGCGGCTGTGGCATTCTTGCCGTCACCGTGTTGACGTCGCTCGATGCCCCCGCGCTGGCCGCCGCCTGGGGTCGGCCCTCGGTGGAAGTGGAGTGCGAGGTGCTTCGCCTGGCCGAGGAAGCCGCAGCCGCGGGAGTGCACGGCATCGTCTGCAGCGGCGTGGAGGCCGCCGCGGTGCACGCGGCTCACGGAGAGGCATTGGCGATGCTCGTTCCGGGGATCAGGTTCGCTGGCGGTGACGCGCACGATCAGCGGCGGGTGATGACGCCCGCTGCGGCGCGCGCGGCAGGAGCTCGCTACGTGATTCTCGGCCGAGCGGTGACGGCGGCGAGTGATCCACGGGGCGCGATGGCGAGGGCCAGGACGGAGCTTGGCGTGGAGCTCGGGCCGCAGTAAAGCGGCGGAGGCTGAACTCGCTGTATCTGGCGGGGTTGCGTCAACTTACCGCCCCGGTTATTCTAAGTGACTCGACCGGAAAATCTCACGTTTCTGCAATGATGGGTGTCCCGTGAAAGTTCGTAGCAGCGTCAAGCCGATTTGCGAGCACTGCAAGGTGGTCAAGCGCTACGGCGTGATCCGCATCATCTGCTCGCGTAATC
>JAYUTY010000415.1:0-3561 GCA_043754875.1 Gemmatimonadota bacterium | reverse complement strand
TATCGTCTGGTCCGGCGCGAGAGACGAAGACGTTCTGTCCGTCGACGGCGATCGGACCGCGCTTCGCCGCATCATAGACCTGATCGAGCAACCGGCGGAAGCGAGCCGGGACCTCGCGGAGGGCCATCCGCTCGCGGTAGAGCAGGCCGTTGCGTCCCCGACCCGGGGAAACGGGGAAGGTCAGGAAACGTCGACGCTCGAGCGTTGGTTCCGTCGAGGCGGAGGTGCGTCAGCCGTACGCCGTCTCTGACGTGGGCGCGGCCCGATCACCCCACCCGCCGATTGGCGAAGACAGTGGATAGGTGGCGACGGCGCGTGGCTACGGAGGACGCCGAGGGAGAATCGCCGTAGCCGTTTCTGGGGAATCTGGTCGACGCGCTGCCTCCTTGCGGTTTCTTGAATGATGCGCTAAGGTCGCCTATCCGGAGAGTCTCCGCGTTCCTTCTGTCCTCTGCTATCGTCGGCCCCATGCCTCTCCTGCCGCGCTTGGCTGCCGTGGTCGTCCGTCGCGTCGCGCTCTGCGTCACGCCGGTCGTGCTCGTCGCTGCCTGCCAACGCCGAGCGCCCGAGACCGCGCCAACGCCGGCGCAGGCAGTAGACCCGGCTACCGTGGCGGCGCGCGCTGCGTTGGCGAGTGAGCAGTCGCTCAGCGCGAGCGCGATCCCGCTCCGCACGATCGCGATCCCACCGCTCGCCGTGCACTCGGCCGACACGTCACTCGCTCCGCTCGGGTACGGGCTGGCCGACATGCTCATCAGCGATCTGGCCCGGTCGGCGCAGGTCACGGTCGTCGAGCGCGGGCGACTCGATGCATTGCTGCGCGAGATGGAACTGGTCAGCGCTGGTGCGGTCGACGGTGCCAGCGCACCCCGGATCGGCAAGCTTCTCGGCGCGCGCCGCCTCGTGGTCGGTGCGCTGAGCGATCGCGGAGGTGGCGAGCTCCTGATCGACACGCGGCTCGCGAACGCGGTCGACGGGTCGATCACCACCGCGGTCTCGGCACACGCGCCGCTCGCGGCGATCTTCGACGCCGAGAAGGCGCTCGTGTATCGTCTGCTGGAAGAGATGCATGTGGTACTGACTCCAGGCGAACGGGCAGCGATCGAGCAACGCCCGACTGCCAGCGTCGCGGGATTTCTGGCGTATAGCCGCGGCGTGCGCGATGAGGCGTTCGGGAACTATGCGTCGGCGGCAACCAACTTCCGCGCAGCCATGCGCATCGACCCGAGCTTCGACCCGGCGCGCACGCACTTGACGAGCGTCGAGGCGCGGACCGGCGCCGGAACGGAGTCGGCGAGCAGTGGCGCGACGTCGATGTCCGGTGCAACGGCCTTTGCCGGGAGCGCGATCAACGCGAGTCCGATCTCGACGCTCGGCTTCGGCGCGGCGAGTGCGCAGGAGGCAGGGAGGCAGCACGATCATGGGGCAGCGCCGTGGGCGGCGCCGGTCGCGACCGTGATCATCAACGTCAAGCAACTGCCGTAAGGAACGCTTCAATCGCCGCGGATGCTTCCGGCGCTCAGTAACGGATTCTTCTCATCACCCGTCCGACCCCGATGCGCTCTTCCAGGGTGCGAGCTGCACTCACTACACGGCTGACGTTGACGTCCGGATTCCCGCATCTGCGGATGTACGGCGTTTGTGCCGTGACCCTGCTCCTTGGCTCGGCGACGCTGACCGCGCAGGAGCGTCTCCTCGTGCGCACAACCGCGACTGGGGGAGCCATCTACGAGAACTGGTCGTTTCCGACGGCGATCACGACGACGTCGTCCAGCGGGGGCACAGCGTCCATTGCTGGCAGCTCGCAGCTGACGATCCCCGTGGCTGTCGTGGTCGGCATCGTCAACGGGTGGACGGCGGACATCTACAGCTCGTATGTGCGAAGCGAGATACGCCTGGCCACCACGTCGACGGCCGGCTCGCCCAGAACCTCGTATCGCCTGGATGGCCCGACGGATACGAAGGTGCGCGTGTCGGGCCCGCTCGTCGGCGACGGGCTGCTCTTCACCGCGGGCGCCACGTTGCCCACTGGATCGACGAGGCTGAATGGCGAGCAACTCGATGCGCTCGGCGTGATCGCCTCGCCTGGCCTTCGCTTCCACAGCCCCGTGCTGGGCGCTGGCGCCGGAGTCACGGCAGGGCTCATCCTGACCCGGCAGCTGGCCGGCTGGAGCGTCGCGCTCGGAACCTCCTATGAGACGCGCGGCACCTACGCGCCCGCTGAAGCGCTGCAGGCCGGGCTCTCGGCCGGGGACCTGCGGCCGGGGAACGCGACGCATCTGTCTCTCGCGGGCGAGCATGTGGACGGCGCCGTGCGGCAGCTCTGGAGCGTAGGGGCGGACCTCTATCAGTCAGGCGAGTTCCGAGGATCGCTGACGGCGATCGGGACCACCACCGCAGGGTCGACGGGGAGCGCGTTGTCGAGCGTGGCGAAAGCGGTGATCGGGCTGGGCGTGGGCCCGAGTCTGAGCGGCACCTATGAGGTCAACATCACCGGGCGCGGGTCCGAGACCGCGCTCTTCATCGTCGGGCGGCGACGCGGCGACTACAGCGTAGACGGCATCACGACGGTCGGGTCCTCACGCACCGAGCTCGATGGCGGCGCGCAAGTCTCCCGTGTGATCTCGTCGACTACGGCACTCCGGTTCGGGCTCGAGGGCCGCTATCAGACGGTGGGTGGGAGCTCGACCAGTGAGAGTACGGGCAATGGCACGGCCACTGGTACTGGGGCGGTGACCGCGAGCGCGATCTCGGCCGCGACGTTCGCGACGGCTGGCATGCGGTCGCTGGGGGCGACGATGGGGGTTCGGCTCGGGGGCGCGCGGAGTGGCACCTCGATCGAGCCTTTCGTGCGCGCCCAGGTGGGCCGCCTCGACTTCGGCTCGTCGACTGCCACGGCAACGGGGATCGCCGGTGGCGCCATGCTCACCGCCCACTTCTGATGCAACCAATGCAATTGGCCACGCGCACTCGCTCCGGAGAGTCCTGCGGATACCTCGCCCGGATGAGACTTTTTCGCTTCACGCGTGCCGCTCGCCTGCTACACACCGGCCTCCTGACTCGGCCGCTGGTGACGTTGCTGGCGTTGTCGCTGGCACTCGCACTCCAGGCCTGTACCGAAGGTGCGGTTCCGGGCGGCACGCCGACCGCGACGCGCTCTGCGACGAGTATGCAAGTCGCGCTCGACGTCAGCGTCTCGGCGAGCACGAATGCGCTCCGCGTGAGGGCCTTCTACGCGCGCGCGGCGACGCCGACCCTGCTGCGCCTGATCGACAGCGCCACGATCGCATTGCAGACCGGCACTACGAGCGCGCCGGTCAGGCTGGATCTCGCCGCCTGTCTCGCCGACCCGCTTCGGGAGCCTTCGACCACGACCCGCGTCGGGAGCAGCCCAGATGCGAGCTCCGCCAACACCTGCGTGCTCCATCTTCAGCTTGTTGTGTTGAATGCCGCCGGAGTGCCGACCGACAGCGCCACACTGGTGCCGCTCGTGGCACGAGTTGGCGCGCAGATCATCGCGCCCTCTGTGACCTTCGGCGCCAAGGTGAGGGGAATCGCCCT
>JAYUTY010000414.1:0-3562 GCA_043754875.1 Gemmatimonadota bacterium | reverse complement strand
CGCCTTCGATGCGAACGCCCGTGGCGCGGCGCGTCCGCGGATCGACGAGAATCTCCTCCACCTCGGCCGACAGCTCGATCGTGCCGCCGATGTCGGTGAACAGCTGCACCAGCGCGCGCACGAGCGCACCGGTGCCTCCCATCGCGAACCAGACACCCCACTGCTGCTCGAGCGTGTGGATCAGCGCGTAGATCGAGGTGCTCTGGAAGGGATTGCCTCCCACCAGGAGGGGGTGGAAGCTGAACACCTGCCGCAGGCGTGGGTCGGAGATGTACCGGTTCACGAACGACGCCACCGAGCGGTCCGCGCGCAGCCGCACGAGGTCGGGCAGCACGGTGAGCATGTCGGACAGCCGATCGAACGGCGTGTCGATCAGCGCCATCCCGGCCTCGAAGATCGCCTCTGTCGCCTCGGCGAAGCGAAGATAGCCGGCGACGTCGGCCGGATTGAAGCGCCTGATCTGCTCGATCACCTGGGCGCGATCTCCGTTGTAGCGGAAGACCGAGCCGTCGTCGAAGCGGATGTTGTAGAAGGGGTCGATCGGCACGAGCTGCACGTAGTCCTCCGTGCGCTTCCCGCTCCCTTCAAACAGCTCGCGGATCAGCCACGGTGCCGTCACGATCGTCGGCCCCCCGTCGAAGACGAAGCCGTCCTGCTCGTAGACGTACGCGCGCCCGCCCGGCTTGTCGCGCTTCTCGACGATCGTGACCTGGTGTCCCTGCTGCTGGAGACGGATGGCAGCCGCGAGGCCGCCGAAGCCGCTCCCGATGACGACGACCTTCACGCGGGCCGCATCAACTGTGCGTCGCTGCGCCCATTCCGCGCACCGTAGCGCGAAGTGGTGCCGATGCTTGTACGGATCGCGAACGCACGGCGAGCACCAGCGGCAGCGCCATCGCTGCCGTGCCGAGCACGACGGCCCACCACATTCCGCGTCCCACGCAGACGAGGATCGGGAAGACGCCGTTCACCGCGTAGAGCACGAGCGGCAATCGCGTCGGTGACACCTCGGACGCCCACCGACTCGGCGGGACGATCGCGAGCATCGCGCGCGCGACGACGAAGCCGGTCAGCAGCCATCCGAGCCAGTTCGTCAGCGGCATGCCGTAGAACAGGTCGGAAAGGAAGACGTGCTGTGCCAGCGAGCCGCCCTGGGGTCGCAGATGCCAGAGCCAGTGCGTGGTGGACACCATGGCCGGATCCATCGACACATCCCACGCCGTGAGCACGAATGCGGCGACGAGTGCCCACCGCCACCGGTTCGCGTTGCTGTCGCTCGGCGAGAGGAGACGTCCGCAGATCGCCAGCGATGCGTACAGCATGAAGAACCACGACGTGGGGATGTTGAACGGCACCCGCCCGCCGATCAGATAGCCCAATTGAGTCGTGTACGAATACGGGCCGAACGGGTAGCCCGTCGTGGTGCCCGTGAGCTCCGACGCGAGCGAGAGGGTGAAGCCGAGCGCGAAGATCGTCAGCGCGGTGCGCCAGCTCAGCCGGCTGGCCGCATGGACGATCCCGGCGATCGCGCCGAGCACGACGGTGAGCTGGCCACCGAAGGAGAACATGAAGGCCGCAACGCGCTGGTTCGACGGCGTCAGCAGCCAGGCGGGCGTCGGCGGAGCGAGAAAGGTGGCGAACGCGATGCCCGACAGCAGGAGCATCGCCGCATGTGCGACCAGCGCGAACCCGGCGATCCGCGCCTCGCGGCGCCGCTCTGACGTATTCACGGCCGCACCGGCTCCAACGGCGATCGCGCTGCTCACGCCCATTCGATCAGCTCTCCCTCGCGTTGCTCACCTGGTGCACTCTGTGCAGCGGGTCGCGGAACCGCAAAGGGAGCGCGCCAGACGTTCCAGAGCACCTCCGCCCGCGCGCGCGTGCCGAGCCGCGCCCTGCTGCTGTACGTATCGTACTCGATCGTCTCGATCGCGCTGAGGATCCGCTCGTAGCCGACGGCGCAGGCCAGCGCGCAGCGGCGGGCGTCGGCAGCGAGGAGAGCGATCCCGGGCAGCGCCTGTGCGTACAACACGCGGGCTCGTGTGATCTCGTACGCCATCAGCGCCCGGAAGCGGTCGTCGCGCCCCAATCCGCCTGCGAGCACTTCGGCTCGCGTAAGGCCGAAGCGTGCCAGGTCCTCATCCGGGAGGTAGCACCGCCCGTTGCGGGCATCCTCGCCGACGTCTCGCAGCACGTTCGTGAGCTGCATCGCGACGCCGAGGATCCGCGCGTGGGCCAGGGCCCGCGTCCGGACCGCGCCGTCTCCGCAGACACCGAAGACGTAGGTGCACATTTCGCCGACGCTGCTGGCGACGCCGGCACAGTAGCTCGCCAGGTCGCTCCAGCGCTCGTAACGCTCGGGAGCGCAGTCGCGTGCCACCCCATCGAGCAGCTCGTGCAGCACCGCACCCGGAACCTCGAACACGGTCGCGGCACGCGCCAGCTCACGGAATACTGGGCCATCCGGCCGGCCGGCCAGCGCGTCGTCGAGCGCTTGGCGGTAGTTGGCGAGCAGCAGCGCGACGTCGGACCGCTGCTCCGCAGCCGCGAGGTCCACCATGTCGTCCGCGACACGGCAGAAGGCGTACAGCGCAAAGCAGGCCCGACGCTTCGCGGGCGCAAGGAAGTGGCTTGCCAGCCAGAAAGTGCGTGCATGAGTGCGCACGATGTGGCGGCAGTACGCTGGGTCGCTCAGAGTCATCCGCGTCGGATCGGTGCTGAAGGGCCGGCCGCGCGTCCTACTCGCAATTGCGCGGCCCAGCAGGCTAACGTCGGCCGGAATGAGAAGTTCCAGCCGAGTCTACCGCTCCACCGCGCGGATTGCGACCTGCTTAGTCTCGAAGATACACGAGCCGCGCTCCGGCCGTGTTGTTGAGCGTCAGCGTGCGTCCGGACGCGGTGCCGGAGAACTGATATCCGTTCTCTCGGTCGTTGAACAGCATGTAGGAATACTCGCGCACCTGCGACCAGCTCCCCGAGCCGAGGCTGGTAGCGATATCCTGTTGAGCGCCGAGCCGACGGACGACGTTGTACTCCTCCGACCAGGTGCGATCCGCGCCGAGGACGAAGCTGCCGGCCGTCACGACCACGTCGCCCGTCCGATCCGACGCAATCAGTGCCGGCAGCGGTCGGCCGTCGTAGCTGGCGAGCGTGTAGGTGCCCGCAAGGTTCGACGGGCGCGTGCTCTCATCGATCTCGTTGGAGCAGGCAGCGGAGACGAAGAGGGCAAGTACGAGCGAGAGCAGGCGGGCGGGACGTCGCGTCATGGGATCCGACGGGTGGAATGGCGGGCCGGGCAGGGCAGTGGCAAAGGGCCGGACCGGCAGCGTCACCGGAATCGGGCGCGAGGCCCCGACATACGACGAGCCGCCCGGACGATAGGTCATCCGGGCGGCTCGATGTGCGCGATTCAGTGCGAGAGAGGGGACTTGAACCCCTATACCATTCGGTGCCAGATCCTAAGTCTGGTGCGTCTGCCAGTTTCGCCACTCTCGCGCTAGCTGATGACCTGTGTAACTGTGTAACCTATTACGCCCGGGCGACGGATGGCACCTCCGCGCCG
>JAYUTY010000413.1:0-3571 GCA_043754875.1 Gemmatimonadota bacterium | reverse complement strand
TCGGCGCCGTCGTCTTGATCGACGTGTGTCCGGTGGCCGTGTAAGTGAGAATGGCCTCGCCACCAATCCGCTCGATCTGCCCACGGGCGAGGCGCCGGTCGGTCGCGCCGGCGATGGAGGCCTCGTCAGTGTCGATGAGCTGGAACTTGACTGACGAGGAGCCGACGTTCAGAACGAGAATGTGCACGCGCGATCGGTGAAGGTCGCCAGATTGAGCCAGCGGTGGACGCTCAACCCGGCCAGCGCCAATCGCGCACCTCCGGCATGTCGTCGCCATGCGCGCGGATGTAGGCGTGATGCTCCGAGAGCTTCTGCCGACAATATGCGTCGGTGCGCACTCCGGCAGCATCGGCCGCGAGTCCCGGCACCCGCTGGATCACGTCCAGCACGAGATGGAAGCGATCGATGTCGTTCAACACGGTCATGTCGAACGGAGTCGTCGTCGTGCCCTCCTCCTTGTAGCCGCGCACATGAAGACTGCCGTGGTTCGTCCGTCGGTAGGCCAGCCGATGGATCAGCGAGGGATATCCGTGGAAGGCGAAGATGATCGGCTTGTCGGTCGTGAACAGAGCGTCGAATGCGGCGTCCGGCAGGCCGTGCGGGTGCTCCAGCGGTGGCTGCAGCGCCATGAGGTCCACGACATTGACGAACCGCACGCGGAGCGAGGGAATGTGCTCGCGAAGCAGCGCCGTCGCGGCAAGCGCCTCCAGCGTCGGCACATCACCCGCGCAGGCGATGACGACGTCCGGATCGCGCCCCGCGTCGGTGCTGGCCCACGTCCAGACGCCGAGCCCCGCCGTGCAGTGTTCCGCAGCGGCATCCCTGTCGAGCCACTGCGGAGCCGGCTGCTTCCCGGCGACGATCACGTTCACGTAGTTGCGACTGCGCAGGCAGTGGTCCGCCACCGAGAGCAGGGTGTTCGCATCAGGCGGCAGATAGATGCGGACGACCTCGGACTTCTTGTTCGCCACGTGATCGAGAAAGCCTGGATCCTGATGGCTGTTGCCGTTGTGATCCTGACGCCAGACATGCGACGTGAGCAGATAGTTCAGCGATGCGATCGGCACGCGCCATGGGATGTGGCGTGTCGTGTGCAGCCACTTGGCGTGCTGGTTGAACATCGAGTCGACGATGTGGATGAACGCCTCGTAGCAGGAGAAGAGCCCGTGCCGGCCGGTGAGCAGATAGCCCTCCAGCCATCCCTGGCACATGTGCTCACTCAACACCTCCATGACGCGCCCGTCGTGCGTCACGTGTTCGTCGGTCGGCAGTATCTCCGCGCTCGACATCCGGTCGGTCACGTCGAACAGCGCATCGAGGCGGTTGGAGCTCGTCTCGTCCGGGCCCATGACGCGAAAGTTCTGCTCGTCCGCGTTGAGACGCATGATGTCGCGAAGGAACCGTCCAAGCACTCGGGTCGCCTCGGCGTCCACCGCTCCCGGTGCGGGGACCGTCACCCCCGACGCACGGAAGTCGGGCATGACGAGATCCTTCAACAGGAGCCCACCGTTCGCGACCGGGTTCGCACTCATGCGATGCGCACCCTGGGGTGCGAGGGCCGCGAGCTCAGGGATGAGCGCACCGGACTCGTCGAACAGCTCCTCGGGGCGATAACTTCGCATCCACTCCTCGAGCAGCGCGAGATGCTCGGGGTTCTGGGCGAGACCGGCCAGCGGCACCTGATGGGAGCGGAATGATCCTTCCGTCTGCTTGCCATCCACGGACTTCGGACCCGTCCACCCCTTCGGCGACCGCAGCACGATCATCGGCCAGCGCGGGCGCACCTCACTTCCCGTGGAGCGCGCACTCTGCTGGATCTGCGCGATGTCGTCGAACACCTCGTCGAGCGTGTTCGCCATGAGCTCGTGCATCGTCGCCGGATCGCTGCCCGATACGTATCGAGGCTCGTACCCGTAGCCACGCATCAGCTCCGTGAGCTCGCTCTCGGGAATGCGCGCGAGGACCGTGGGGCCGGCGATCTTGTAGCCGTTGAGGTGGAGGATCGGGAGCACGGCGCCGTCGCGCGCGACGTCGAGGAACTTGTTCGAATGCCAGCTCGTCGCGAGCGCACCGGTCTCCGCTTCTCCGTCACCGATGACGCAGCACGCCACCAGATCGGGATTGTCGAACACTGCACCGTATGCGTGCAGCAGCGAGTAGCCGAGCTCCCCACCTTCATGGATGGATCCGGGTGTCTCGGGAGCGACGTGGCTTGGAATGCCCCCCGGATAGGAGAACTGGAGGAAGAGACGCGCGAGCCCCACCTCGTCGCGCGTGATGGTGGGATACACCTCGGTGTACGTGCCCTCGAGATACGTGTTGGCGACGACACCCGGTCCGCCGTGACCCGGGCCCGCGATGAAGATCGCGTTCAGGGCGCGGTCACGGATCACGCGGTTCATGTGCACGTAGATGAAGTTGAGCCCGGGCGTCGTCCCCCAGTGGCCCAGCAGTCGCGGCTTGACGTGCTCGATTCGCAGCGGCTCGCGCAGCAGTGGGTTCGCGCGAAGGTAGATCTGCCCGACCGACAGATAGTTCGCCGCGCGCCAGTATGCGTCGATTCGCTGGAGGCTCTCGCGCGTGGGGCGAGTCGATTCGGTGGTAGCGAGCGTGGACGACATCGAAGCTCCGAACGTGGTGTGGAAGATCACTGCGTGCACGGCGCAGTTCGTCGCGAGTGGTCTACCAAAAGCTATGCCCGTGCTCCACAACCGCGGCAGCAGCACGCAGCACGCGCGGTCGAGCACGGCAGCGGACAGCGGTCCCGTCAGGACGCATCGCTCGTGTGGCAGCACGAGCGCTGCGACCCGATGGATGTGGGGAGAACTCCCCACCTCGTGTCGGAAGGCGCCGCCCGTGGGTTCCACGGATCGCCCGACATCCTTCTGCGCTGACGCAGCCCAGCTTGTTGATGTCGAGTGCGACCTGCGCACCGGCGGCCAGTTCGCGGGTGTCATGATGGACGGCCTGGCCTTCCCAATCCTGTCCGTGACAGCACAATGCTGAAGCTCCAGTTCGACCACGAGGTCGCGGCGGCCGGTCTCCGTCCCGGACCGACGCCAACGGAGCCGGTCACCGATAGCGAGCTCGCGCCTCTTCCAGAGGCGGCGAGGCGCTATCTGCGTTTCATGGGAGTACTTGGACGTCCTCGCGATTGGTCGTTCCGGCTGCACTGTCTTGCGCGCTTCAAGCCAGCACTCGACGCCGAGTGGCGGCCCGCCGAGAGCTGGCAGTACAACTCTGCGCTCGACGTCGCTCGCATCTACCACATGAAGCTGCATTTCTACGGAGTCCCGGTGATCGGTCGCGACGTGTACCTGCATGGCACCGGACATCTCGTCATCCGCCCGCTGGACCTCGTGACAGTGGAGCACGACAGCGGTCCCGAGCTCGACCGAAGCGAGCTCGTGACGTGGTTGAACGACGCCGTACTCTTCGCGCCCTCCATGCTGCTCGGTCCGAACACGGAATGGAGTTCGGATGATCCGGACACCATCGGGGTCGGCTTCACCGACGGGAAGCAGACCGTCACCGCGCAGGTGCGCATCGATGCGCGCGGTGCACCGCTCGA
>JAYUTY010000412.1:0-10369 GCA_043754875.1 Gemmatimonadota bacterium | reverse complement strand
CATCGTCCGTCTCCACCAGCGCGCCAACGCGCGTCCGCTTGTCGCGTGGATCCTCGGACGTGCACACGGCGCAGCGGCAGCCGAGCTGCGGCACGCCGAAGCTCGTGCCCGTGCCCAGGAAGGTGAGCTTCACGCGCGGCGCGGAGCGGCGCGCCGAGTGCTCATACGGTCTCGACCTTCATCAGATTGGTCGTGCCGGGCACGTCGAACGGTACCCCGGCCGTGACCACCACGCGATCACCTGCACGCGCCAGCCCGCGCGACCGCACCGCCTCCAGCCCGAGCTTGACCATGTCCCAGTACGTGTCGCAGTGCGGCACGAGACAGGGGATCACTCCCCACACGAGCGCGAGCTGCCGGTACGTGCGCTCCTGATCGGTGAGTACGAGGATCGGCACGCCGGGCCGGTGCGACGCCACGACGCGCGCCGAGAAGCCGCTCTTGGTGAAGACGATCAGCGCCGGCGCGCCGAGGCTCCGCACGGCCGACGTGGCCGCAGCGGCGATCGCGTGCTCGGTCGAGAGCGCGATCTCCTGCGTCATCCGGTCGTCGGCGCCCAGCGAGCGCGGGTGCTTCTCGATCTCGAGGATGATGCGCGACATCGCTTCCACCGCGAGCCGCGGGTACTGCCCCGCGGCCGTCTCGGCCGAGAGCATCACCGCGTCGGTGCCGTCGAGGATCGCATTCGCGACGTCGCTCGCCTCGGCGCGCGTCGGGCGCGGGTGCGTGATCATCGATTCGAGCATCTGCGTGGCCGTGATCACCGGCCGGCCGAGCTTGTTGCAGAGCGCGATGATCCGCTTCTGCGCGATCGGCACCTCCTCGAACGGCAGCTCGACGCCGAGGTCCCCGCGCGCCACCATGATGGCGTCGGACGCGCGGACGATGCTCTCGATGTTCTCGAGCGCCGAATCCTTCTCGATCTTGGCGACGACGAGCATGTGACGCGGGATCTTCTCGCGCAGCTCGGCGATGTCGGCCGCCCGACGGACGAAGCTCAGCGCCAGGTACTCGAGCCCGTGCTCCACGGCGAATTCGACATCCGCCCAGTCCTTCTCGGTGATCGAGGGCGCGCTGACCGCCACGCCGGGCAGATTCATCCCCTTGTGGCTCTTGATCATGCCGCCATGCAGCACGCGCGCCGTCACCGTTCCCTCGTCCACCTCGAGCGCCACGAGCTCGATGAGTCCATCGTCCACGAGGATCCGGTCGCCGACCTTCACGTCCTCGCAGAGATGTTCGTAGGTCGTGGGGAACTGCCCCGGGCCGGCGTTCTCACCGGCCACGAGCACTACGTCCTCGCCGTCGCGAACCTCCCGCGGCTCGGCCAGGTCGCCGATGCGGATGCGTGGACCCTGCAGGTCGCCGAGAACGGCGACCGGGCGACCGAGCTCGCGCGCCGTGGCGCGCACCATCTCCACCGTGCGCGCGTGCTGCTCGTGCGTGCCATGCGAGAAGTTGAGACGGGCGACGCTGAGGCCGGCCTCCATGAGGCTGCGGAGCGTCTCCACCGTTGACGTCGATGGGCCGAGCGTGCAGACGATCTTCGTGCGTGGATAGAGCACAGACAGGGGATCGGAGTGGCGGGCACGCCGCGGCGGCGCCCGCCGCTGGCGTCGTGCCCGAGTCAGCCTAGCGCGACAGTGCCGTGGCGCTGCCGAGGGACGCGCTCTTCTTCTCGAGCCCAGCGGTGAGCGTCTCGAAGCTCTTCTGGAAGCTTGCGAGCCCGTCGCGGAGCAGCTTGTCTGTCACCTCGGCGAGATCGATCCCGACCGCCGCCAGGTCGTCGATGACGCGGCGTGCCGCGACCGGATCTGCATCCACACTGCGGCTGATCTCGCCGTGATCGCGGAACGCGTCGATCGTGGCCGGAGGCATCGTGTTCACCGTGTCCGGTCCGATCAGCTCCTCCACGTACATCACGTCGCGATAGGCCGGGTTCTTGGAGCTCGTGCTCGCCCACAATGGTCGCTGCAGCCGGGCGCCCCTCGCCTGGAGCGCATCCCACCGCGGGCCACTGAACTTTTCCCGGAAGAGCGCGTACGCGATCTGCGCGTTCGCCACGGCGGCCTTTCCCCGCAGGCCAAGGATGTGACGCTGCTCGTCGCCACTCTTCGTTGCGGCGAGCGCATCGAGCCGCTTGTCGATCTCGGTGTCCACGCGACTGACGAAGAACGACGCGACCGAGTAGATCCGGTCGATCGGCTTGCCCGCCGCCACGCGATCCTCGAGGCCGCTCAGGTACGCCTCGATCACCCGCGCGTGCGCTTCCACGGCGAAGAGCAGCGTGATGTTCACGTTCAGCCCGCTCGCGATCAGCGTGCGCACCGCGATCGCCCCTTCGGACGTACCCGGCACCTTGATCATCACGTTCGGGCGGTTCACCATCTGCCAGAGGCGCTGTGCCTCGCCGATCGTCTCCTTGGCGTCGTTGGCCGAGGCGGGCGACACCTCGATGGAGACGAAGCCGTCACCAGCGTTGGACGTCGACTCGAAGACCGGCATGAAGATGTCGCACGCGTCGCGCACGTCGCTCGTCTCCACGAGCTCGAACAGCTCCATCGCCGTGCTGCCTGCCGTGGCGCCTCGAAGCTGGTCGTCGTATGCCGTTCCCTCCGCGAGCGCCTTCTCGAAGATCGTCGGGTTGGACGTCATCCCGGTGAGGGCGTCCTCGCGAATGCGACGCGCCAGCTCGCCATTGCGGAGGATCGAGCGATCGATGAAGTCGAGCCAGATGGACTGGCCGGCGTCGTGAAGGCGTTGCAGACGGTTCTCGGACATTTCTGAGATCTCGCGGAGGTGATCGAGGGTGCGCCGCGCACTCTCCGAATGCGGTGCAAGATACACGCGTCCCGCGCGAGACGTCAGCGAGACGTCAGCGAGGCGTCAGCGACGCCGCGCCTCCGCGTGGCCGCTCAGTTCGCCCCCGTGTACATGATGCGCCAGATCCGTCCACCCGCATCGTCCGTCACGTAGAGCGATCCATCGGGGCCGACCGCCAGCCCGGTCGGCCGGTGCGCGCCGCGCCCGCTTCCTGCCGCCTCGGACACGAAGCCTCGGGCGAAGATCTCGTAGTCACCGGCTGCCTTGCCGTTGCGCATCGGCTGGAAGACGACATTGAAGCCGCCCTGTGGCAGCGGAGCACGATTCCACGAGCCGTGGAAGGCGATGAACGCACCGTTCCGGTAGCGGGCCGGAAACGACTCGCCGGCGTAGAAGGCAAGCGCGTTCGGCGCCCAGTGTCCTGGAAACGATGCCACGTTGCCCTTGAGGGCGGCGCACCGGCCGACCGCGTGCCCGTCGCCGCCGTACTCGGGCGCGAGCACCTTGAGTGCGAGCTGCCGGTCGTAGTAGCAGAAGGGCCAGCCAAAGTCGTCTCCCTTGCCGACGCGGAACAGCTCCTCCGCCGGCGTCTCGGCGCTCTTCGCGTCATCGAACAGCGACGGCCAGTTCTGCGAGAGCTGGTCGCGGCCGTGCTGCGTCACGTACAACGCGTTGTCGGCCGTGTTGAACGCGACGCCGACGGCGTTGCGAATGCCGGCACCAAAGTGCACGCCATCCGCCGGGGTCTGGTGCAGCCGGTCGGTGCGGAAGGCCCAGATCCCCGCCCGGCTCTCGCGCTCCGTGCACGGGTCGTTGCCCTTGCTCTCGCGCTGCCGGTCGGTGCGCTGGCAGCTGTTCGTGCGCGAGCCGATGTTGAGGTAGAGCGTGCCGTCGGGGCCGAGGGCGAACGTCTTGGCTGAATGCCCACCGCCCGGCAGTCCGGCGATCAGCGTATCCGCCGGCCCCGCAGCGGTGAGCGAGCCGGCCCGGAGGGGAAAGCGCAGCACCGCCGTCGTCGCGTCGGCGAACAGGTAGCCGCCGCGCACGGCGACCTCGGACGACCGGAAGCCGCCCCACTGCTCGCGTACGTCCGCGCGGCCATCGCCGCTCGTGTCGCGCAGAGCCACGAGCCCTGCGCTGCTGGACGAGACGAACAGGTCACCGTTGGGCATCACCACGAGATGACGTGGCGAGGGCACGTCGTCGGCCACGATGAGCGCGCAGAAGCCCTTGGGCAGGGTGAGGCCGCCGTTATCAGGGAGGCACACAGGCGCTACGGCAGGCGCTCCGCGAAAGCCTCCGCGCGTCTCCAGTCCAGCGGTCGGGACGGCGGCCGGTATGGCGAGTGCGGCGAGCAGCACGCCAGCGAGACGATGAGAGTCGAGCATTCGTCGTGGTGATGGGTGTAGGACCACGCGGATCGATCGGGTGGAGTGAACCCCGCGTCCACGCGTCACGGTGTCAATGTGCCAACGTGTCGGCGCGTCCCGCCACCTCGACATTGCATCTGCCGCGGCATCCGACGTTGCGCGCACGTCCGCATGGCGCACATTTCGATCATCATCTACCGGAGCCGTCGATGCCCGTCGCACCGCTACCATCCATCGCAACCCGCCCGGCTCATCAGACAGGGCGGCTCGCGCAAGGAGCCCGTGGGGTCGTCGCGTGGCGAACCGCGCGGGTGATGCTATCGGTGCTACCCGCGCTCATGCTGTCGCTGGCCGCTGGCTGTGCACGTCACGCGGCGCCTCCCGAGAGTGAGCGGGAGATGGTCTACCGCGCGGAGTCCACGATCGCCGTCAAGATCGTCAATCGTAGCCAGCTCGACGCGATCATCTACGTGGTGCACGATGGCACGCGCGATCGGCTGGGTGCGGTCACCGCTGCGTCATCGACCAGCTTCAAGCTCCGCGTGCGGTCGCTCGGTGCGGGCGGCGAGTTCTCGCTCCTTGCTGATCCGGTGGGCTCCATGCGCACGACCAGCACCGAGATCCTGCGCGCGAACCAGGGTTCGATCTTCACCTGGACGCTCGAGACCGACTTCAGCCGCGGCAGCGTACTCGTTCAGGAGTGACCAGGCGACCGCCAGTGGCGGCCGCGAGCTCTTCACTGGCCCGGCACTTTGCCTGGAGGAGGACCGCCCGTGCTGCTCTCCCCCTTGCCGCGCAACGCTAGCGTGAGGGCCACCGCCCCGGCAACGCCGAGAGCGCCGGCGAACAGCGATCTCGAGGTCGAGAAGGCGCGCTCCTCGAGCGACGCGACGAGCGCGTGCGGCACCGCCACATGCTCCCGCTTCCAGTCGGCCTCCTGGCCATTCCGCTGTCGTGTCAGCGTCATGGCGAGCAGATGCGTGCCAGCCGAATCTCCGAGGTAATCGCCCTCGACGACGATCACTCCAGACCCGACGCGGGGAGCGAGGACGACCGAACCGGAGTCCGTGAGCGCGATGCTCGCGCGGCGACCAATCAGGCCGTTCAGATCGCGAGCCGGGTAGTAGCTATAGCAACCGAGGGTGCCGGAGAGCGCCGGAATTGCGGCGAAGAGGAGCGCGGAGTTGCGCGGTCGTAACATGTGGACGCTGGGATGAAGTCGGTGGATGTGCAGAGTATACGAACTGTAAGCTGGGGGACACTGCGCATGACAGTGTCCCCCAGCTCACTCGAACTCCGAGAACCTACCGCCCGAGGATCAGGAGGTTGGGCAGGCGTTCGGGTCGTTCGCGTTGCGGTAGGTGCTGAGCGATCCTTCCGCCTTGAGGGCGGGATCCGAGTTGGTCTGCTTCTCGGTCACGCCGTAGAGCAGACGTCCGGGAACCGTCGTGAACGAGGGATTCGCTGGCTTCAGGCGCGGGAAGCACGTCCGCTTGTAGTCGTTCCACGTTTCCACGTTCTCGAAGAGGAGAATGTACTTCTCCTCCATGATGGACTGGAGCGTGGCGGGCTTGCTGGGCTTGCCAAACTTTGCACGGACCGCGTCCAGGAAAGGCTGCGCCGCCGCAGCGCCGTTCAGCACGAAGTTGGCTTCCGCCTGAATCAGCTGATTCTCTTCGAACGTCACGAGCGGCTGCGGGAAGGCCACATTGTTCGTCCGCCCAGATCCCTCGATCGGCGAGACCTGGTCGGCGGCCGTGTTGTTGGTGACCGCATCATGCCCGCCGTACGCGCCCTTCGGATTCTTTCCGAAATACTCCGCGAGCCGTGGATCCTTGTCGGCATTCATCAGATCCACCAGCACCTTGCCGGCGACGAGGTCGTTGCCGAACGAGGTCAGCTGAAACTGCGCCCACTCGTTCCGCTCGGACGACGGATTGTTGTGAACCGCGAGCAGACTGTTCGCCGAGCTGGAAATTCCCTTCTGCGCGGACGCGAGCGCCTTTGCGTACTGCCCGTTGCCGAGCTTCTCGACGGTGTGGAGATACAGCCGCGCCTTCATCGTGTTGGCGAGCTGCGTCCACTTGGTCTTGTCGCCGTTGTACAGGTAATCCGCCGCCACCGGGCCCGTGCCCGAACCCGCGAGATCGGCCATTGCCTTGTCCAGGAGCGTCTGGAGCTTGTCATAGACCGACAGCTGCGCGTCGAATTTCGGAGTCGGGTTGGCACCAGCAGCGTCAGAGTAGGGGATATCGCCCCAGATGTCAGCACCCCAACCGATCTCCATCGCCTCGAGAACCTCGAGCACTCCCTTGTAGACGAGGTCCTTGTCGGCTTCGGCAGTCGCCTGCGCGGCGCGCAGGGAGACAAGTCCACCGCCCGTGTACATGCTGTTGAAGTTGCCGTTGAAGCTCGAACCGCTAATGCCGTTGTAATGGCCCTGCGTCTCGACGAATCGGCCGGCGACGCCAGCGCACTGCTGCATCCATTGGCAGACGATCATCGCCACGCCACCCTCCTGCTGATCGATCATCTGTGCTTCGATGCCGGTCAGCAGCTGGTTGCGGGTGGATGTGCTGGGGTTGTTGGGGTCCCGGACGGCCTTGTCGTCCGTGAGAAAGCTCTTGCACCCGGTCGCTCCTGCAACGAGTGCAAGTCCGGCGACCATCAGGGAACGTCGCATCGTATGAGTTCTCGCTCGCATTAGCGGTTGAGGCCGACAGTGAAGACGATGGAGCGGGTCTGCGGAAGGTTGAAATAATCCGCGCCCGTAATGCGGCTGATCGCGCCGCCGAGGCTGGTCTCGGGATCGAGACCGGTGTACTTCGTCCAGGTGTGCAGGTTACGGCCGGCGACGCGTACATCGAGGCTCGAAAGCCCGAGCGAGCGGGTCACGAACGCGTTGTCGAACGAGTAGCCCACCGAGACCTCGCGCAGCTTGACGAAGCCTGCATCTTCGACGCACTGCTCATCGATGCCCGTGAACGGGCAGGCCGCGATGCCACTGTTGCGATACCAGTTCTCACCGATCGGAATCGCCGTGCCTGCCCCAGGACCGGTGACCGGACCGGGGTACCAGTTCGCCGAGCCGAAGGTCTGCAGGTTGCCCGTGCAATCAGAGTTGGCTGTGGCACCGCCGGTGCACGTTGCACGGTTCTCCGTGTCGCCGTGCGTCCCATAGCTCCAGAGCGCTCCCTTCGTGCCGTTGTGCACCTTGCTGCCATGGCGGATGTCGAGCAGTCCGGACAACGACAGCTTCTTGTACCGATAGCTGGACCGGACGTTCCCCGTCCACTTGGGTGACGGATCGCCAAGGATGCGCTGGTCGAGCGTCTCACCGCAGGGCTGTCCCTTGTCGTTGGCGCAGTTGGTGCCGTCATCGATGTACAGTGTGCCAGTCGGCTTGCCTGCACACGCCTTCTCTAGCACGCCCGCGTCCAGTTCGGCCGGGTTGCTGAGGCCGCAGCGAATCATGCCGTAGCCGTAGAAGACGCCCAGAGGAGAACCCTTCTTGGCGACATTGCTGACGGTGCTGGCATCGAGCGACAGATAATCGGCGCCGGCAATCGAGTCGACGAGCGAGTTCGTCTTGGAGAAGCCGAAACCGATGTCCCACGACTGGGTCGCCGTCGTGAACGGACGGAGGTTGAGCGAAAACTCGCTGCCCGTGTTCGTGAGCTTGGCCGCGTTCTTCACTTCGCTCGAGTAACCCGACGATGGCGACGTCGGTGTCACGAGAATGACGTCGGAGCTCTTCTGCCGATAGAACGTGGCGCTGAAATCGGCCTTGTCCTTGAAGAAGCCGATGTCGAAGCCACCCTCGAGCTCGTTCGTCCGCTCAGGCTTGAGCGTCACTGCCGGCTTGGTCGTCGTGTAGAAGAGACCGCCACGGCCGCTCTGCGTCGGGGTCAGTCCGGTTCCCTGCGTGATGCCCGTCGTGGTTCCCGTAGCGTTGAACGTCGGCGACGTCAGATACGGTGCCGGCTGCTGTCCCGCCTGACCGTAAGAGAGGCGCGCCTTGCCGAAGGTCAGCTTGTTGAGCGGATTGAACACATTGGTGAATGTCCAGGCCGCGCTTGCCTTGGGAAACAGGTTCCGCTGGTTGGTCGTGCCGAACGTCGACGACCCATCGCTGCGCAGTGCGGCGGTAAGGAAGAGCTGCTGGTACAGGTCCGTGGACAGCTGCCCGAAATACGACTCGTCGTGGATGAGCGTCTGGAAATCCGACGCGGGGTCACGATTCAGCGTGTTCGAGATGCTGTTCAGCCCGGGCACGACGATATCGTTCCCGACGACGGAGAACGTGCGGAACGAGCGCGAGTTCAGGTTCTGCCCGAGGGTGAAGTTCCCGGCGAAATTGTCGCTGACCCGGTAGCGCGCGGTGGCCGTGAGATTGTGGTCGAGGGTGTAGTTCACCAGCTTGCCCTCGGTCACGCGTCCCGCCCCACGGAGTCCGGAGCACTCGCGCGGGCAGATCTCGAGGCGCTCGTCGTTGGCGTAGTCCGTGCCGAGCGTGTAGGCGAACTTGAGCCAGCTGTTCGCCAGCCAGTCGGCGTTCAGGTTGCCATAGGTCCGCGACGTCTGCGCCTGGTTGAGCTCCTCATAGAGCGTGTAGATCGGGTTGTTGAATCCGCGCGAGACGCCGCCGCTCGTGAGCGCTGGCTTCTGCAGGCGATACGACCGATGCAGCCCGGATGTGGCGTCGAGGTAGGGAAAGTTGTTGAAGTCCGGCGGCGTGCGCAGCAGGCCGAGGAGGAGGCCATTCACGTTGTTGCCGCGCTGGGTGAAGTGCCCCCGTGTGTCCGCGTACGAGATGTTTCCGCCGAGGTTGAACGTCTCGGCCAGCTTGTGCGTCGCGTTCAGACGGACGGTATTGCGGTTGAAGTAGTTGTTCGGGCCGATGAAGACGCCCTGATTGTTGTTCGCATTGCCGGACAGGTAGAACGTGGTGCGATCGTTTCCACCGGACACGGAAAGGACATTGTCATTCTGGTGTCCGTCCTGGAACGCCTCGGCGGCGTGGTCGAAGATCGCACCGGAGAGCTTGGGGCCCCAGGAACGATTGCACGGACCACCCGGCGCAACGCCACCGGCGGTGACGCACGCTGCGCTGAGCACGCCGGCGCGGCCCTGGCCGAAGCTCGTCTGCAGCGGGTAGAAACGCGTGATTCGATCGTTCGAGTAGCTCGAGCGGGCCGAGTACTTGGTCGCCCCAGCCTTGCCATGCTTGGTCGTGATGAGGATTACGCCATTGGCGGCGCGGGCACCGTAGATGGCGCCGGCTGCCGCGCCCTTGAGGATCTCGACCGACTCGATGTCGTCGGGGTTGAGGTCGCCCACGCGGTTCGGTTGCGAGGTGCCCTCGATCTGGCCACCATTGTCCTGGCCGCCCTGTCCACCGCCGCCTGCATCGACAGGGTTGAAATTGGTAGTGGAGAAGCTGCTGTTGTCGAGCGGCACGCCGTCGACGACGAACAGTGGTTGGGCAGAGCCCTGGATCGTGCGCAGGCCACGAATCTTGATGCTGGACGAAGCACCCGGATCGCCGGCGGATGACGTCACGTCCACGCCGGGCGCCTTCGCGGCCAGGGCGTTGACGACGTTGCTCTCGTTCGACTTGACGATGAGATCCGCGGACACCGAATTGCGCACGCTGCCGAGCTTCTCGACTTCGGTCGCCGTGCCGGCACCGGTGATGACCACCTCACCGAGCTGCAGCGGGTTGCTCTCCAGCACGAAGTCCTGCGTCATGCTGCCGGTGCCGAGCGTGATCCGGATCGCCTTCGGCTTGTAGCCGACGCGTCGCGCGGTCAACGAGATCTGCTGGCGCAGGTTACGCGCGCCCGGCACGGTGAACGAGTAACGCCCGTCCTCGCGCGTGAGCGTTCCCAGGCCAAGCTCTCCGATGGAGACAGTCGCCGCGGCGAGCGCGGCTCCTCCCTCACCAGTGACGCGGCCGCTGATCGTGGCGCCTTCCTGCGCCGCGGCGAGCGCGGGCAGGGCAGCAAGAAGTCCGAGTTGGGCTACGGACCGGCGAAACAGGTGTCGCATGCCTCCTCCAAGTAATGCAGTGGGGGTGGAGAGCACTGACCGAGCGGGCGGCGAGAGTGCCGCAGCGATCGCGCAGTGAGTTGAGGGTAGAACGACAGCGGATCGTCGCGCGCGCGAACGACCAC
>JAYUTY010000411.1:0-3598 GCA_043754875.1 Gemmatimonadota bacterium | reverse complement strand
CCCAGCTCTCGCGCGAGCGCTGCGGCAGCACCATGTCGCTGTGGACCACGCCAGGTTGCTCGGAGTGCTCGACCGGCCGCACGCGCTGGCGGTTCGTCGCCGCCAGCGTGTCGAGACAGACGTTGGTCGCAATACGGTAGAGCCACGTCTTGAGCGACGACTGCTCGTTGAAGCGGTCGAGGCTCTTCCAAGCACGGAGCATCGCTTCCTGCACCGCGTCCTCGGCGTCGAGGACGGAGCCGAGCATGCGGTAGCAGTGGCCGGTGAGGGCGGGGCGATGCTGTTCGAGGAGGGCGGCGGTGGACATTCGTTTCAGAATACCATGCCGGCGTGCGCTGCACCACAGTCCGTGCTGTGCAGTCCTCCGCGGTCCTCCGCTCCTCTGCGTCCTCCGCGGTGAAAGCGCTTGAACGGTTTTACCGCAGAGGAGCAGAGGAGCAGAGGAGCAGAGGATCGCGGAGGACTGCTTACTGCTTGGGGAACTACTGATTGGGAACTGCTCAGCGCCTCACGTCCCCAGCCAGTAGCTCGCCTTCAACTGGAAGACGTTCACCGGACGATCCCGGAACAGGGCGGAGCGGTCGCGGTTGAAGTCGAAGTCGCCGAACGCGTCGTTGCCGGAGCGCTGCTGCGTCCAGACGAAGAAGAGCGTCGAGCCAGGACGATATTCCCACCGGACGACCGCGGTGCCGCGCAGCGAGTGGACGTTGAAGTCCGGGTTGCCGACGTCGAAGGCGGTCGCGGGACCGGCGGCGTCCGGGTCCACGTGATACTGCGTCAGGTGGCCCGTCGCATCTCGGCGCACGGCGAGCGTGCCGGCGTCGCGCCCATAGAGCAGCACGTCCGTCGTCCGCGGAGCGCGGTACTCGTTCAGGTCGTCGTAGCTGCCGCTCGCGATGAACGGCTGCGCGAACAGCTCGAGCGTGACGCTGGGCGTGAACGTCACGTTGAGGCGTGTGTTCATCGACAGGCTGTGCTGCTCCAGCCGCCCGAACACGCTACGCGTTCCGCCGAACTGCGTCGCGGTCGCGTCCGTGACGTTGGTGACGAAGGCGCTCGGATTGATGTCGCGCGAATACGACGGGCCGAGGCTCAGCCGCACGCTCTCGGTCGGCTTGACGACGAGGCTCACGCTGCCGTCGGCGAGCCAGCCGCGGTCGGCGATGTTGGGGCCGTACTCGCCGCCGGCGCTCCAGCTCACGCGGCGGCGCGAGTCGCCGTTGAGCGAAGTGGAGAACAGGTGATAGCCCGCGCTCTTCACGATGACGCCGCCACGCGTCCGATACTGGTCGAAGGTCGGTGGATGCTCGATCACGAAGCCGCTCGCCTGGATGTAGTTGGGCAGCGTGATATGGCCAAACAGCTCGCCCTGCAGATCCGTGCGGTCGCCATCAAAGTCGAGCTGCTGCTGCCCGCCGACGATCACGGCAGCGTCGCGGTACCAGCGCGTCGGCTTCGTCCACGTGCGCAGCACGCTCGCCTGCATCCACTTGTAGTCCGTGCGACTGAGGGCGGCGAGGTCGTTGACCTCGAAGCCCGGGCTCCGCCAGTTCTGCGCCGTCTCCCAGCGCCAGTCGCCGCTCTCCTTCGCGATGCGCGCATAGAAGCCATAGCCGCGCAGCGACGTCCGGTTGGGATCGTAGCGGAAGTCGAACAGTCCGTCGCTGGTGGCAGAACGGTCGGGGCGCTGGAAGTAGTGTGTGCTCGTACGCTGCGTGCGTCGCATCGCGGCCGTGTCGCCAGCCACGTCCGAGACGGCCAACTGCCCCAGGAAGGAGTATCCGCGCTGACCCCAGTAGTGCTGGATGTCTGTCCCTACGACCTCGGCGCGACTGCGCAGCCGGCTCTCCTGCGCCGTGTCCGTCATGAAGCGGTTGGTGAGCGTCGTGATCAGGCCGATGCGCGTGTCTCCCTTCCGCAGGTCCTTCTGCATGCGGCCCACAAAGTAGTTCGTCTTCGGCTCGATCTCGCGCCGCAGCGGCTCGATGCCCGGCGTGGCCTGTGGGACGTAGCGGGCAGTGACACCGTCAGTGAGCGCCTCGAGCACCGCGACCGAGAGCCCGTTCCTCGTGCGTCCGGTGATCTTGGCCGCGCCGAGGATAGTGGACGCGTCCGCGAAGTCGGCGTAGCTGTCCTGCTGCACGAGGCTGCCGAGCTGCGGGGCGCGGCCGATCCGCCGAGAGTAGAAGACGTTGAGACTGGAGGCGTTGCTGCAGAAGTAGCAGTTGAAGTTGCCGAAGGAGAACGCCGACGAGTTCGCGACGAAGAAGGGCCGCTTCTCCTGGAACGTCGTCTCGAATGCCGAGAGGTTGACGACCGCGGGATCCACCTCGACCTGGCCGAAGTCGGGATTGACCGTGGCGTCGAGCGTGAAGTTGGAGTTCAGGTTGTACTTGATGTCGCCGCCGATGCGCGTCTTCATCTCCTGCTTGCGCCGGAACGGATCACCGGCGGGCGGGAGGGCGAAGGTGCTCTTCTGCACCACGTAGGGGAGCAGCTCGAGCTGGCGCGGCTGCGCGGCGAGCGCGAGCCCGGTGATCGTTCCGAAGTAAGCAGGACCGCCGGGCTCGTTGTTCCGCCAGAAGGCCCACATGTCGTTCTCGTTCCGGCGCGCGAGTGTGCGCCAGATCTGCAGCCCCCACGTCTGCACGGAGTCGCGCGGGAAACGGAGCTGCGAGAGCGGGATCCGGAACTCCGCCGTCCACCCGAGCGAGTCGATGTGCGACGCGCCCTCCCACACCGGATCGTACGACGAGTTGCCGTTGAGATGATCGCCCTTCACGCCGAGCGGGTTGAGCTCGAACCAGACACGCGTCTGGCGGTCGCGATAGGGATCGAGCACGAGCGCGATCTTGTCCGACGCGTTGTCGTCGAGCAGCTGGTCGCGCCGTACTAGCAGCTTGCGCACGCCACGCGCACCCTCGGAGTCGAACATGCGCGCGCCCACATAGACCGCGTTCGCGTCGTAGAGGATGCGGAGCTCGGTGCGCTCAGTGGGCGTCTTGCCCTCGTCGGGCTGCTGCTGCCGGAAATCGCCGATCACCTCGGCCGCGCTCCACGCGGCATCATCGAGCCGCCCATCGATCACGACCGTGCCGGCGCGCAGCACGGCGCGCGCTGACGGACGGGGATCGTTCTGCGAGCCGAGCGTGTCGACCACGGGCGCGACCAGCGGCGCGACCAGCGGCGCGACCGACGCCGGGGCTGTCTGAGCGTGGAGCGCGAATGGCCAGCCGGCCACCAGCGCCGCGGCACAGGCGAGGAGACGGGAGAGCGACCGGTGCGCCCACAGGCGGCGGGTGTGCGTGCTGGAGTCCATGAGAGTCGGGTGCGGTTGCTCTTCGACATCACGATTGCCGACTGGGTTTGAAGACCCATGGCGACGCGTGCGGAAGGGCAGTGTTCGGCGTCGGCGTTCGAGCTTGCCCTACGTCGAATCACGCTCCCGGTTTCCAGGTGATCCGGCACGTGGCCGGCTCACCTGGAAACGACTGCGGCAGCCGCTACGGCGACCGCCGATGATATCGCTACTGCTGCACCAGCTCGACGCGCCAGTTCTTCGCGCGACCCGCGTCCGTCGTGTTCGCTGAGACGGGCG
>JAYUTY010000410.1:0-3602 GCA_043754875.1 Gemmatimonadota bacterium | reverse complement strand
AAGCGCCCCGGGAAGATTCCCCGGGGCGCTTTCCCTTACTCGACTGCTACTCGACTGCTACTCGACTGCTACTCCACTGCGGTGGTGATTACTTGCAGCTGAGCGACAGATCGTTGCCACGCGCGTCCGCTTCCGACTTCGGAATCGGCAGCGCGGTGTTGAAGGGATCGTTGGGCAGCTCGGCCGGCGTCACGCCTGCCTTGAGGAGACCATACGCCCGAAGGTCGACGAGACGCTGCGGCCCTTCGAAGAAGAGCGAGTAGCGCTTCTCGTAGAGGAGCGCAGTACGCGCCGTCGTGATGTCGCCTGGGACAGCAATCGGAGCAAGTCCATAGCTCGTGCGAACCGAGTTCAGGTCCGCCGCGCCATTGGCGAACTGCCCCGCCTCGAAGTACGCCTGGGCGCGAAGCAGAACGATCTCTTCGTCGCGCAGGATCGCGGTCGGGCGCACCTGGTTCGCGCTGTTTGCCGTGGACGCGCCGACGAACGTCAGGTTAGTGGTCAGCCCGCTGCCCGCGAGAATGACCGGGGCTGTCGTGCGCGTGATGATCTTGGAGGCGCGGGCATCGCCAGCCTGAAGCCCTGCCTGCGCCTTCGGGTTCACTCCGATCTTCGCATCGGAGATCGGATTGGGCGTGTTCTCGGTTCCGCCGGCGACGTACGTGACGTAAGCGCCGTTCGAGAAGCTCGACGCGGGCACGGCGCCCGGAGCCGCGCCACCGAGTGCCTGCGTGAGCTCGGTGATCGCCGCAGTGAAGGCGCCAGCAACCGGAGTCCCATGCTGCAATCCGCGATACACGTCCACCTTCCCCTTCAGGCCACGATTCAAGAGGATGAGGTTGCTCGCCTTCCGGAAATCGCGTCCGTACGCCGTGAAGCCAGTCGGCGGAGCGAACGGCAGGGTGCCACTTCCAGCGGCCACCAGGCCCGCATTTGCGCTGTCGAGCACCGCCGCGACGTAGTCGAGCACGTTCCGCTTGCACGAGAGCTGCGGCACGAAGCTCGGATCGGACGTCAGGATGGCGACGCCGATCGTGTCGCGCAGCTCCAGCTCGCGATAGTAGTCGAGCGCCTTGATCGTCTGGATGAAGCCCGTCGTCGTCAGACGCTGGGCGTCCGAAATCGAGGCCTTGTCCGCGCCGGGGAGCGCATCGACGAGTGTGATGGCCGCTCGGATGGCCGTGTAGCCGGTCGCGAAGCCACCGCTCGCCGAGAACGACCCTGGATCAGGAGTACCACCGAGCGTCTCCGTCACGTACCGGGGCTCGTTGGAATCGATGCGATACGCATCGCGCGCAAAGATCTCGGGCTCGATGATGTAGTTGAAGCCCGACATGAAGGCGCGGTCCTGGGCGAGCACGCCGAGCGACAGCGTCTGGACACCCGCCGTCGTCAGGGCGCCCTGGAGCGCCGCGGTGGTCGGTGAATTCTCGTTCGTCACTATCGGGGTATCGCACGCCCCCGCCAGCACGAGGCCGGCGGAGAGTGCGAGGCGGAGCTTCTTCATATGTGCAGTCACTCGTGTTTTAGAAAGAAGTGGCGAGCGAGAACAGGAAGGTGCGCGACGGCGGATACGGCGTCACGTCCTGGAAGCGGCCGAGCGCCTGATTGCCGAAGTTGGAGACCTCCGGGTCGAGACCCGTGTACTTCGTCCAGGTCTTCAGGTTCCGGCCGCTGAGCTCGAGGCGAACGCTCTGGGCGCGCCCGCCGAACAGGTTGTTCGTCAACGTCGTCGGGAGCTCGAAACCAACTGTGACCTCGCGGAGCTTCACGAAACCAGCGTTCTCGACGTAGGCCGTTCCGCCTGCGTTGAACGTGGCGATACGCTGCTGGGAAACCAGCGTGTCCGCACAGAGGTTGTAGGCGTCGCAGTAGTTGTTCGTGAGATTGACCGCGGCTCCACCCTTGCGCCACTCCAGCAAGCCAGAAAGACGCAGGGCGCCGATATTGACCTGGTTGTTGAAGCCGGCCGTGAAGTCCGGATTGGCATCCGCCGGGAAGCCGATGATGCGGTTGGCGGAAGAGCAGTTGCCGCCGGGCGCCACCGCGACCTTGCAGCCGACCGTCGCCTGCACGATGGTCGTGGACTGGCCGGGCTGGATCCACGCGTTGCCGTAGCGCGAGCTGAACGAGCCCGATGCGGGGATGAAGGGGAGGATGCCGGCCGGGAGCGCATCGACGAAGCCGCGCTGGCGCGAGAACGTATTGGTCGAGATCCAGCTCGTGGTGCCGCGCTGGTACGCCGTCACATCGAGCTCGAGCTCCTGTCCATGGTTGGTGATCTGCCCACCATTGAGATACTGCGTGGTGAAGCCCGTGGACGACACGATCGGAGCCGTGAGCAGCAGATCGGTGATCTTCTTCTTGTACGACGTCGCGCTGAGGCGAAGGCGCGACGAGAACATCGTCAGGTCGAAGCCACCCTCGGTCTCGGTCGCGAGCTCCGGATGAATGTCCGCGGCACCCTTGATGGTCGACGCGCGCGTGCCCGTCGTGCCCTCATAGAGCAGCGTCGTAAGGAATGTCTCGCGCCCCGCCGACGGCAGATTTCCCGCCTTACCGTAGGCTGCCCGCAGCTTCAAGTCGTTGATCATCGACGGAAGCGTGGTCAGCCGATACGACGCGGAGAACTTCGGGTACGTGTAGAACTTCTGCTGGTCGCCATTGCCGCTCGAACGCTCGGCGTTGATACCGGCGGTCAGCAGCAGGCGCTCGCTCAGCGCGAACAGCTCTTCCTGCGCGAAGTAGCCGAAGTCCTTGTTCGTGAAGATCGTCTGGTTCGGGAAGGTCTGCGCGGCCGTCGACACGTTCGTGACGCTCGGGAAGATCACGCCACGGCCGGTCAGCTGCGTGAGCAGCTGCTCACGGCGCTGCTGACCGAAGCCCGCCGAGGTCTGCGCCGTGAGGATGGGCAGGATCAGGCGGTGCACCAGCGAGCCGTTCAGGTTGGCGTTCGTGAAATTGCCATCGCTGTTGAACAGCGTTCCCGCGAGCGCGCCGTTCGTCGCGGCATCCGCGTAGTTGGTCGCCGGTGACACGACGCGGTCATTCGACTTGTACGTGTCCACACCGCCCGTCACGTTCGCGTCGAGCGTCTGCTTCTCGCTCGAGATGAGCGAGAGGTTGCTCGTCACGCTCCCGATGAAGCGGTACGTGTTGTTCGGTGTCTTGATCTGGTCCGCGTTCTGGAACGGGTTGGACGGACCATTGATCTGCGACGGGTTCTGCGGGAAGGTGCCGTCCGCCTGGCGCGTGAGGTCGTAGATCGAGGGGGTGAATGCGAACACGCCGATCGGCGACACACCGTAGTTGTCGTTACCCGAGATGCCGCGCTGCGTGAGCGTGTGCAGGATCTCGGTGTTGGCGTTCAGCGTCAACCGCGACCCGATCGTCTGACCGACGTTGGCGCGCATCGACTGCTTGTTGTAGAAATCGTTCTGCGCGAGACCGTTGTCGTGCTTCGCGAGACCCGACACGAAGTAGGTCCCGCCGCTCTGGCTGCCGCCGCGGAGCGAGGCGATCGTCTCGTAGGCAACGCCGCTGTTGTTGTAGTACTCCTCTTCGAAGTCGTGGCACTTGTTCGTAGCAGCCGTGTACTCGGC
>JAYUTY010000409.1:0-3603 GCA_043754875.1 Gemmatimonadota bacterium | reverse complement strand
AGGCGCCCGTGCCGCTCTCCTGATTGCCGCTGCCCTGCGGTGCGATGGCGTTGGCGTGCTCGGCACCCCTCGCCTCGCGCAGCTCGCCGCCCAGCTGGGTGACGTTCAGCGCCTGCGCGATGCCGCGCCCGTGCTGGCGCGCGGAGCCTTCGGTGGAGACGAGCGTCTCGTTGTCACCCGTGCGGGTGAGCGAGGCCATGGTGCTCACGAGGGCGAAGCCGCCAGCCGCGTCGCTGCCCGTGCCGAGCAGGTCGTGCGCCCGCACGCCGATGTTGCGCGCGTAGCGGCCGTAGCCCCACTGGATATTGCGGACGTCGTGCTTCTTCGGCTCGAAGTCGTCGAGCTTCGCGACGCTCGAATGTCCCTGCCCGATCGCGAGGGCGATCGTGTCGGGACGAATACCCAGATAGAGGTAGGCCGGCGCGCGCACCTTGCCGTTGATCGTCGAGACCTCGACGATGTCGCCGCGCTCGATTCCCTTCTTGGCCGCCATCTCGGGATGGATCTCGACCCACGAGCTCCACAGCACCTTGGAGACCGGGTCGGGCAGCTCCTGAAGCCACGGCTTGTTCGCGCCGCGGCCGTCGCCGAGCACGGGCGAGTTGTAGACGACGAGGAAGAACTCGCCCTTGCTCTCGGCGATCGGCGGCACGACGCGGGCCGCGGCCGTGCTCGCGGGCGAGGTGCGCGGCGCGATGGTGCCGGGTGCAACGCCCCTCTGCAGCGCCGCCGTGAAGGCGGGCACGCCGCCCGGGAAGCGCGAGATCAGCAGGCTGCGATAGTCATGCTGCGGATACTTCGCCGCGTTCGCCGGATCCTTCTGCGCGAGCTGCATGAGGACGTCAGCAGTGGCGCGCGGACCGAGGAAGACCGGGTCCATCGCCGGCTGCTGCAGCGACATCGTGCCGCGCCCTGCCTCGGCATCTCCCCACGATTCGAGCGAGTGCAGATCGGGGAGGATCAGGTCGCACAGCTCGGTCGTCTCGTCCGGATACAGCGAGAAGCTGACCTTGAACGGCACCTTGCCGAAGGCGTCGGCGAACCTGGCGTTGGCCGGCAGCGAATACGCCGGATTGGCGCCGCGCACGAAGACGATCGGCACCTGCCCAGCGCGCATGCGCTCGACCGCATCGAAGACGTCGGTGAAGCGCGCGACACCCTCGAACGCGGTCATCGGCTCGGCGGGCCGCACCGTGGTGCCGACCGCGCCGTTCGCCTGGTTGAGCGCAACGCCGGCGAGCGCAAGCTCGAGCGCGTTGCCACCGCGCGCGCCGGTGAGCACGAGCGCTGGCTTCGCCGTCGCCAGCTCCTGCTGGAGCCGCGTGAGCGTTGCGACGGCGACGCCACTCTGCGTGGCCGCGTCGGCGATCGAGCCCTTGCCGGCGAGCGCGTTCGCGATCGCGAGCTCGGTGCCGGGCTTGCAGGCGATCCACTGATCCGCGTTCAGCCCCGTGAGCGAGCGGCGCGGTCCGATGTAGACGAAGCGCGGCGCGCCCTCGATCTTCGCCCGTGCGTCGGCGAAGTCCAGCTGCTGCGGCACCGACATGCCCCAGTTGTCGAGGAAGTCGGCGCCGAAGGAAACGATGAGCTTCGCGTCGCTGAACGAGAGGCGCGGCCACGCGACGCCATATGAGCGGCGGTTCGCCTCGATGACGGCGGCGTCGGACTCGAAGTCCACGCTGAGGTGTGGGCGCATGCCGAAGCCGGCGAGCCACGCATCGATGAAGCCGGGGAAGCTGCCCGTCTCGTGCTGATTGAGGAAGATCGCGTTGCCGGCCGCGCCGCGGCTGCGCGCTTCGCCGAGCCGCTGGCTGACGATCGCTAGCGCGGCGTCCCATTCGATGGGCTTCCACGCACCATTCTCCTTGACCATCGGGCCACGGAGTCGGTCGGGATTGTAGAGCCCCTGGAGCGCCGACTGGCCGCGTGAGCAGAGGGCGCCCCGGTTCAGCGGGTGCTCCGGATTTCCCTCGAGCTTGGTCGTGCGGCCGTCGCGCGTCTCGGCGATGATCCCGCAGCTCGCGGCGCACTCACGGCACGTCGTCGTGAAGTAGGTGGACACACCGGAGACCGTCTGGTCCGGATGGACGAGATACGGAATCAGGTTGCCGACCTTCTCGGACGAGCAGCCCACCGTGCCGACGGTGGCGCTGGCAACGCCGAGGACCTTCAGGAAGTCGCGGCGCTTGACGCCGGTCGACTTCGTCTCGTTGGTCATGATCTGAGGTTCCTCGGGCGAGCTAGTAGTGACACGACGAGCAGTCGTAGCGCGCGCGTCGGCGCTCGGACGACGGCGTCGTGGAGTGGGCGGTCTGCGGAGTCGCGGCGGCCTGCACGGGCGCGGTGGCGCCGGCGAGCATGATGCCGGCGCGCGAGCCCGCCGTGCCGTAGGGGGCGCCACCGTTGTAGTTCGCGGGCGCGCCGATGCTGTCCCACCCGGTCGCCTGCTGCCCGACCTTGGGATCGTAGCCGTTCACGTGGCAGTTGATGCACCACCCCATGTTGAGCGACGAGACCTGCTGCACCTTGGGCATCCCCTGCACGACACCGTGACAGCTCTGGCAGGTGACGCCAGCGTTCACGTGTCGCACATGCGGGAAGTGCACGTACTCCGGCACCTTGTGGATGCGAACCCACGGAACGGGCTTCTTGTCGTTGTAGTACTTGGCGAGCTTCTTGATCTCCGGGCTTCCCGTCTTGATGACGGTGTGACAGCCCATGCACGTGTTCACCGCCGGCATGCCGACGTCGGATGACTTGTTGCCCGCGTTGTGGCAGTAGAGGCAGTTCATGCCCAGCCCTCCCTTCGCCACGGAGCCGGCGTGCTTGGGATGCGGGAAGGCGATCGGCTGATCGGGCGCGTTGCCCTGGGAGGACGAGGCACCACTGTAGGCGGAGAGCACGACGGCACCGATCGCCAGGAACAGGAGGCCTGGAATCGCGGTCCACTTCCTTCGCTGCGTCATCGCGGTCTGGTCAAGGAATTTCGGAGCTCGAACGTCGAGCGAAGGGAGTCACGCGCCCCACGAACAGCCAGCAAATTTGGGTGCGCGTCGAGTGTGCCGCAAGGCGAGCTCGACGTGCGAACAATAGAATGACGCCGCGCAATAATCCGTCCTCGGCAACGGGGAAGCTCCGGGGCACGCAGGCAAAGGTCAAGTCAGCGTTTTCCTGACCGTCGGTGCGACCTCGGCGAGGGGCGAATCGCGGAGCTCGGCCGGCAGGAGATCGAGATTGGCGCGCGGCGCCTGCGTGAGTCGAAGAGGCCAGTGCGTGCCGTAGACGAAACGCTCACTGCCGACGGTCCGAAAAAGATGCGCGAGGTGATCCTCGGGCGGGCCCCAGATCCACGCGAAGTCCCAGAGCACGCGGCGCTGCTCGTCCGGCGTCAGCCCCCAGTGCGTCTCCTCGAGCATCTCGCGGCCGGCGCCCAGCACGACCAGGCGCACTGCCGTGCCGGCGCGAGCGAGCGCGCGCACGTGCGCAGCGGAGAGATCGCCCGCCGCGTCCAGCGGATGGCGCTGCCGCAGGTCCTCGAAGCGGACGGAGAGAACGAGGGGCACGTCGAGCTCTCCACATGCCAGCGCGAGCGCGCGCATCGCG
>JAYUTY010000408.1:0-10432 GCA_043754875.1 Gemmatimonadota bacterium | reverse complement strand
CAGACGGCGCGTGGGTGTTCTTCGGCGACGCCGGGCGGGGCTGGCTGGTGAATTCACCCGGAAGCCCGCTCAACTACGGACGCCGCGAGCTGCCGCCGCTGTCGACGTACCGGACCGACCTTGGTACGGGATTGGACTTCGACCAGTTCGGGGTCTACGTCGCGAAGGCGCTCTCGGTGCCGAACGAGCCGCTGAACGTGTTCGTCCGCGTTCGACATCGCTTCTGACCGGTGCGGCCACTGGCTCGTCGTCGTCGTCGGATCGCTCAGGCGATCATGCTCCTCGTGTCGCTTGCACCGCCGCTGCTTGCGCAGCGGCGTGCGCAGCTGGACGTGGTGCCGCCGTCGGCGGGCGGTGCGCCAGTGGTGTCGGCGACAAACCTGTTCGGTGACGCGGACATGCGCGACCTAATGCGAAGCGGCTTTCCCGCGTCGCTCCACTACCGCGTCGAGCTCTGGCGATCCGGCGGCATCTTCAACGAACTCGAGGGCCGCCAGGAGTGGGAAGTGATCGTGCAGTACGACCCATCGGCGCAGCGCTATCGTGTGCTTCGGCGTGAGGGAAAGCGCATCGACGAGGTGGGGAGCTTTGTGACATTGAGCACGGCGCAGACGGTGATCGAACGCCCGCAGCGCGTGAACCTGCTGCCCGAGCGCACGGGCACGAGGTACTACTACACGCTCTCGCTGGAGATTCAGGCGCTCTCGGTGAGCGACATGGACCAGCTCGAGCGCTGGCTGCGCGGCGTGCGCAGCGGTGGGACGGCGGCGTCCGCGCTCGGCAATGGTGTTCGCACGCTCATGCTGCGGATGCTGGGCGGGGAGAGCCGCCACTTCGATGCGCGCAGCGCGGTGTTCATACCGAGCTCGTAGGCGCGGGCATGACGCTCGACGTCACGATTCGAATGCGGGGGTGAGAGGCTCCGCCTCCCTCGCCACACCTGCCTCACGCGATAGGCGTGCGAGCATGAGTGCGGCAGCGATCCACAGCAACGTGATGGTAACCCACGCGATCGGGGATCTGCTCGGCAGAAGCGGGTTCACTGCTCCGTGCACGATCGACGTGACGATGTCCTTCGACTGATTGATGGCCGAGTGCATCAGAACGGCGAGCAGGAGACTGCCACGGGTGTGCACGTACAGCCACGTCATCGCGACCGAGAGTGCCATGACCTGTGGGATGTACGTGAACAGCGACTGCCCTGACTGGTCGAGGCCCGGAATGAAGAAGATGGGAAGGTGCCAGAGCGCCCACACGACACCGACGATGATGCTCGCCCGACCGTAGCCGAAGTGCTCGGCGAGGCGCGGCAGGGCGTAACCCCTCCATCCCAGCTCCTCGCCGAGCGGCCCGCCGAAGATCGTCGCGACGAGCGCGGTGACGAGGAAGGAAGGCCAGGCGTAGTGGCCGAATGGTGGCCAGCTTCCGGTCGCAAGTCGAAGCACGAGCGCGACGCCAAGCTTGATCGCTGCCATGTAGAGCAGCGCGAACGCGAACCAGCGCGAACCAGCGCGAACCAGCGCGCACCAGCGCGCACCGACGCGCCACTCCAGCAGCCGCGCGAGGAGCGCTCTCGTACCGGCGCGACCCTCATCGCGATAGGTCATCGCAAGAGCGACAAGCGAGGGAGCGAACGCGCCGAGAATGAGCAGCGGCCACCTCTGGACTGCGATCGCCGCCTGCGCGTTGCCGCCCGGGCCAGAGATGAGCCCTGCTGCCAGGACGCAGCTCCAGGTCACCGCGACGGTGATCAGGAAGTAGCGGTGGACTGGTCGCATGACGGGCCGTTTCGAGGGAGGTGGGCGTAGCGGTGACCGTCGCCCCTACGAACGAGCACGACCGAAAGGCTTCGTCGGCGTCGGCGGGTGGAGCCACTCCAAGCTGCGCGAAGGGGCAGCTACTGCTCAGCTGCCCCTGGATGGGTTCCGTCGCGCTCAAGGATGGTGCGCCTCGCCTGTGCGATGCCGCGATGCTCGAGCGCCTCGAGCTGATGCAGGATGCCCTCACCATAGAAGGTGCGGATGTACTTCGCCTGCGTCTGCGTGAGCTTGCGCACAGCCCATGAGAGGTGCACGAAGTGCGGCTCGCCAGGATGCGTGAGCGGCTGCATGCCGATCTCGTGCGGAAGGCGATTGCCCTTGCGCGTATTGCAGGGTGAGCAGGCGGTCACGACGTTGCCCCAGTCGTTGCCGCCACCCCGTGAGATCGGGATGACATGGTCGCGCGTCAGTGACTCGCGCGGCTTGAGCTCCGACGATGCCCTGCCGCAGTACTGACAGCAGTAGTGATCGCGAGCGAAGAGGAAGGTGTTCGTCACCTGCCGCCGGAAGCGGCGCGGCACGTGGATGAACTTGGTGAGGCGGATGACGGCTGGGCGCGGCATCGTCATCCGTTCCGAGCGAACGACGCGGCCCGATTCGGCTTCGACGATCTCGGCTTTGCCATCGATGACGAGCCGGAGCGCCCGACGCATGGGGACCATGGTCAGCGGCTCGAACGACGCGTTCAGTGCCAGACACCCGATGATCAATCGTGCCTCCAGGCAAGCGTAGCATCCGGCTACCCTCGAAAGTTACGGGCGTGCCACCGCGCGAACAAGAGAGCGCACCGGTTGCTCAGCGAGCGGGCGTTACGCTGGACGCGGAGATCGCACTGCTGCCGTCAGGGCTCGCGAGCCAGCGCTGAAGGGCGTCAGCGGTGCGCTGAACGCGCTGTGGCAGGGCCGGATCGCCATCAACCAGAGCACCATCCCGTACGCGCACGCGGCCGGCAACTGCGACGAACGAGGCGCGCGTGCCGGCGAGCGCCCAGACGAGCGACGCGATGGGATCGTGCAGGGGGAGCCGGTCCGCGGGGATCGAGAACGCGGCAAGGTCGGCGGACTTGCCGATCTCCAGCGTTCCGATCTCCGTGTCGAGACCGAGGGCTCGAGCACCGCCCAACGTCGCGAGATCGAGCGCTCGTGTACTGTCGAGCGCGTCGTGCCGGGCGGCGCGCGCATTCGCCGCGAGGATCGCGAGGCGCGCCTCACCCAGCAGCTCCATGCGGTCGTTGCTCGCCACCGAGTCGGTGCCAAGGCCAACGCGGATACCAGCGTCGAGCATCGAAGCGAGCGGCGCGATGCCATGGCCGAGCTTCGCATTCGACGCCGGGCAATGGGCGATGGCGCAGTCGTGAGCGGCGATCACACCGATGTCCTGCTCGTCCACGCCGACGCAGTGGATCAGCAGCGGCTGGGCGTCGAGCACACCAAGCGAATCGAGCAGCGCGACAGGAGAACGGCCGCGAGGCGCGACATCGATGCCACGGTTGCGCAGCCCATCGGCGAACTCACCCCTGCCCTCCACGACGAGCTCTGACTCGAGAGCGCTCTCGGCGATGTGGATGGCCATGGGGAATCGCTGCTCGCGCGCGAGGGCGGCGGTGGCGCGGAAGAGCGCGTCGCTCACGGTATAGGGTGCGTGCGGCGAGACGCCGACGTGCACGAGTTGCGTCTCGCGCTCTCGCATGGCGGTCGCCTTCTCGCGCAGCTCGGCAATCGCATGATCGGCCTGCTCGGGGGCGGGACCGAATGTCTCGCGATAGCAGATGCCGCGCACGCCGCGCTCGAGCATCGCGTCGAAGCCGGCGCCCGAGTCGCCGGTGTCCGCGAAGGTGGTGATTCCGGCGAGGAGGCCCTCGTCCACGCCGAGGCGCGCGGCGTCGAGCGCGTCATCGAGGCTCATCACGGCGCGCCGCGCGGAGGTGAGACGGAGGATCCAGGAGCGGAAGGCCAAGCCATCGAGAAAGCCCCGCATGGCGGTGAGCTCTAGATGGCAGTGCGCATTGACGAGCCCCGGAATCAGAATCGCGTGACCGAGCTCGACATCATCGCCGTCGCCGGCATCGCGAGGCGCGTCCGCGCGCGGGCCGACATACGCGATGCGGCCTTCGCGCTCGATCAGCGTCCCATCGGCGATCGGTGGCGCGGAGACGGGGCAGATCCAGTGCGCGTGGTAGCGCGTCACTCGTAGTGGCCGGTTCGCGAACCGTGACGGGTGGGATCGTACAGTGCGTCGTCCGCGACGCCGATCCGGCGCGCGAGGGCGAGCGGTGCCGCGATGTCGCCCACCTGGTCAGGTGCGTGACCGTCGGAGCCGAGCGAGAGGCGCAGGCCAGCGTCGGCGGCACGTCGGACGAGTCGCTCATGAGGCGCATAGCGCGCCGAGATCTCGAAGGCGATGCCGGCGTCGCGAAGCGCAATGACGGCGCGCTCCTCGTGGGCTTCGCTCCAGAGCTCGGAGGGATCCATCGCGCGAAGTGATGGCGGTACGAGCGTCGGGTGGCCGAGGACGTCCACCGGCATCTCGCGCGCGAATGTCTCGAGCGACGTGACGTGCGCCTCGATGTAGTCCGTCGGCGTGAGGCCGTGCGGGATCGAATGCGTGAAGGCCCGGAAGAGGGAGCCGTCCGCGAGGCGGATGGAGTGCAGCGAGCCGACGCGGTGCGTGAAGCGGCGAACGGTCGCGTCGGGCAGCTCGCGCCAGAGCGCATCGTGCCAGCAGAACTCGCCGCTGCGCAGGACGTCGAAGTGCTCGAGGTCATCCAGGTAGTCGGCAACCGCTGCAACTGAAGTGACCGTGGTGGGCGCGGCGCGCGAGATGTGATCAGTGACGCTCGCCTGGACGCCGAGCGCGGCGCCACGCGCGACTACCTCGGCGACACTCAGCGCGCCGTCGGAGTGGGTAGAGTGCGCATGACAGTCCGTCGGTCGCCAGGCGCTGCTGGACGTCTTGCTCATCGCGGCGGGATTGAAAACGGGTTCGCACTGTCGCGCCGCACCCGAAACGAATCGCTCGGCGCGCGCGGGGGGCGTGACGCGCGAGGGATCGGCGTCGCGCCAGGAAAGATCGCCGTGCCGCCGGTCACGCGAGGTTGGCGCGTGGAACCGAAAGAGGGCAGGTCATTTGGGACCGGCTGCGACGGATCGGGCCGTGGCACCGGCGGACCGGCAGGCTGGAGACCGGCCGACGTGTCGGATGGATCTGCGCCAGGCGTGCCGTAACCGGTGGGGATGCAGCTCTGCGTGGGATCGGTGCCAGCGATGAAGAACTCGTTCACCGAGCCGGCGCAGCCCGGGCCCGCCAAGAGTCCGCTGACCGGGTCGATCTGCCGCACGACGATGCCATCAGGCCGCGGCCAGTCGGGGGGCGCGGGCTTGCGGCGGTAGACTTCGCGCATGAATGCCGTCCACGCGGGCGCGGCGAGCACACCGCCCTGCGCGTTGCCCTTGATCTTCTGTGGGCGGTCCATCCCCATCCAGACGCCGGCGACGAGGTCCGACGTGTAGCCGATGAACCAGACGTCGGCGCCGTCGTTCGTGGTGCCCGTCTTGCCGCCTGCGGGATAGTTGAACTGACTGCCGACGGAGCCGGCCGCCGTGCCGCGCTGCACGACGTCCTTCATCATGCTGACCATGAGCCAGGCTTCCTCGGGCGACAGCACGGGGGCGCGAACGGGGGCCGGCTCCCAGAGCACATCGCCCTTGGAGTTCTCGACGCGCACGATCGACGTGGGGCTGGCGCGTGTACCAAGTGTGGCGAAGGCCGAGTACGCGGCGATCATCTCGATCGGGTAGACGTCGGCGGCGCCGATCGTGATCGACGGGAACGGCGGGATGGGGGTGCTGATGCCGAACTTACGGGCCATGTCGATGATGCTCTGCGTGCCGAGCTCCATGCCGACCTTGATCGCGACGATGTTGCGCGACTGGTAGAGGCCGCGGCGCATGGGCATCGGGCCCTCGAACTTGCCGTCATAGTTCTGCGGAGTCCAGCTGCCGCCGCCGGACTGCGGCACGCTGACCGGCGAGTCGTCCACGATATAGGATGGGGGCCGGCCATTCTGCACGGCGTCGGAGTAGACGACTGGTTTGAAGGTGGAGCCGGGCTGCCGGAGCGCCTGCGTGGCGCGATTGAACTTCGAGTCGTCGAAATCGCGGCCGCCGACGAGCGCGCGCACGGCGCCGCTCCGCGGATCCATCGCGATGAACGAGCCCTGGAGATAGGGAGAGTTACCGGCGGCGGCCTCGCCCGCGCGCTCTGATGCGCGCGCGAGATACGACTCGAACGTCGTGTGCGAGTAGGTGCCGTACTTTCCCGCCTCGATCGCGCGGAGCTGGTTCTCGAGCGCGCGCTCGGCAGCGGACTGGAGATCGACGTCGAGCGTCGTGAAGACCTTGAGCCCCTGCTCATAGAGGCGCTGGCCGAACTGGTTCTCGAGCTGCTGGCGCACCCACTCCACGAAGTAGGGTGCGACGTCGCCCGCCTCCGACTTGCGCGCGAGCTGGAGCGGGTAGGCCTTGGCGAGGGAGGCGTCGGCGTCGCTGATCGCCGCGTTCTCGCGCATGACCTCGATCACCGTGTTGCGGCGCTGGATGGAACGCTCAGGGGAGCGACGCGGGTTATAGCGCTCGGGCGCCTTGGGCAGGCCGGCGAGCGTGGCGGCTTCGGCGAGGTTCAGATCCTTCGCCGATTTGCCGAAGTAGCGCTCCGCGGCCGTCTCGACGCCGAACGAGCCGTTGCCGAGCGAGATCTGGTTGAGGTAGAGCTCGAGGATCTTGTCCTTGGAGTACTTCGCCTCGATGGCCCGCGCGACCTTGGCTTCCTTGAGCTTGCGCACGAGCGACTTCTCGCGCGACAGTCGCTCGGGAAAGATGTTGCGGGCGAGCTGCATCGTGATCGTCGAGAAGCCCTCGGCGAAGCTGCGCCGGCGGATGTCCTTGATGATCGCGCCCGGGATGCGATGGAAGTCGACGCCCTTGTGCTGATAGAAGCGCTTGTCCTCCACGAGAATGAAGGCGTTGCGGAGGAGCGGCGGGATCTGGTCGATCTTGAGCAGCGTGCGACGCTCGAGGCCCAGCTCGGCGATGAAGCGGCCGTCCGCGGCGTAGAGCTTCGAGGTCTGGCGCGGCTGGTACTGGTCGAGGACGTCCACTGAGGGACACGCACCGGCGCGGCAGACGAGGGCCCAGGCGGCGTAGCCGAATCCCAGGACGAAGGCGACGACGAAGGCCGTGCCGACACCGAGGCCGCGTGACAGCTGTGGATGTCGCCGCCGGAAGTTCTTGGAGAAGGGGAAGTCCATCGATCGCCGTGAGAGTGCGACGGTCCATCGCGACGACCGTCGCGACGGCGAGCATCCGGAAGGTTAACGCGCGCAGCCGGTGGACACCAAGGCACCGTTGGCTCGCACGCCTCTCCTCCTGCGTCTAGTTTTATGCCATGCAGACGACGGGAGTGCTCGAGGAGCTCGAGTGGCGCGGGCTGATCGCGCAGTACACGGATGGGGTACCCGCCGCGCTGGCGGCAGGTCCCGTTTCCGCCTACATCGGCTTCGATCCGACCGGCAGCAGCCTGCACGTGGGCAGCCTGCTCGTGATCATGCTGCTGGTGCACCTGCAGCGCCACGGCCATCGACCGGTCGCGCTGGTAGGCGGCGGAACGGGGATGATCGGTGACCCGAGTGGCAAGACGCTGGAGCGACAGCTGCTGACGGTGGAACAGGTCGCCGAGAACACGGCGGCGATCCGCGCCCAGCTCGAGCGGTTCCTGGACTTCAGCGGACCCAGTGCGGCCCGGATGCGAGACAACGCCGAGTGGCTCACGCCGCTGCCGATGGTGGAGTTCCTGCGCGACACGGGGAAGCACTTCACCGTGAACTACATGCTGCAGAAGGACTCCGTGAAGTCGCGAATGGACGCGGGGATCTCGTTCACCGAGTTCGCGTACATGCTGCTCCAGGCGTACGACTTCCTGGAGCTCCGCCGGCGGGACGGCGTGACGCTCCAGCTGGGCGGGAGCGACCAGTGGGGCAACATCACCGCCGGGATCGAGCTGATCCGCCGCGCGGACGGAGCCGAGGCGCATGCGCTGACGGCGCCGCTGGTGACGACGTCTGCGGGGACGAAGTTCGGCAAGACGGAAGCGGGCGCGGTGTGGCTCGACGCGGCGCGCACGTCGCCGTATGCGTTCTATCAGTTCTGGCTCGGCACGGAAGACCGCGACGCGGGGAAGTATCTCCGCTCGTTCACGCTCCTCGACCGTGTCGAGATCGAAGCGCTGGAGGCCGCGACGGCAGAGGCACCGGAGAAGCGCGAAGCGCAGCAGGCGCTTGCGCGGGACGTGACGCGGCGCGTGCACGGCGACGCGGCGCTCGAGGCGGCCGAGCAGGTGTCCGGCTTCTTCTTCGGCGGGCTGGATCCGCGCGAGCTGACGGACAGCGCGCTCGGCATCCTGCGCACGGAAGCGCCGTTCACGGAGGTCGAGGCGTCGGCGCTCGCGAGCGAGGGTGATGCCTCATCGTTCGACGCGATCAAGCTGCTCGTGGCGTCCGGGCTCGCCGCGTCCAACGGTGCAGCGAAGCGGCTGCTCGAGCAGGGCGGCGTCTCGGTGAACAAGCGCAAGATCAGCGCGGCGGAGCGGCACGTGCCGACGAACGATGCGCTGCTGCGCGGTGGGCACGTCGTGATCGGGAAGGGCAAGCGGGATTTTGCGCTGTTACGCGTTCGCGAATAGCGCGAAGACACGGACTCACCCTTCGCGTAGCGCCTCGAGCGCGCGCGCGACGTCTTCGTCCGTCGTATAGCAGTGCGGCGAGAGACGAATGGTGCCCTCGCGCACCGAGTGCACCACCGATGCCGCGTCCAGCCGCGCGCTCGTGACGCCGGCATCCCTCGGCCTGATGCACGCAATGCCCGCGTGACGTTCGCGCGGCGTCACCAGCTCGAGTCCCTGCTCCGCTGCGCCGTCGAGCAGCGCGTGCGTCCGCAGCGCGATCAGGCGTGCGAGCTCCGCCGCGCCGATCTCGTGCAGCAGGCCGAGACTCTCCGCCATCCCCGCGAAGTCCTGGTACGGCAGCGTGACCTGCTCGAAGCGGCGCGCGTCGTCGCGCCAGGTGAAGTCGTAGTCGAGCATCCGCGAGAAGTCGTCGGATCCGCGCACCGCCATCCAGCTCACCGGCTGCGGCGTGATGTGCTCCAGGATCGCGCGCCGCACGTACGTGAAGCCGCTGCCCCAGGGCGAGAGGAGCCACTTCTGCCCACCGCAGGCGAGAATGTCGATCGGTGTGCGGCACACGTCGAGCTCGAGCGCGCCGACGCCCTGGATGCCATCGACCACGAGATAGATGTCTCGCTCGCGGCACGCGGCGGCGAGCCGGTCGAGATCGGCGACGGCACCGGTCGCGAAGCCGACCCACGACAGTGTCAGCACGCGTGCACCGGGCAGGGCGAGTGCGTCGAGCAGCGCGTCGTCATCCAGCCGGCCGTCTCGCGGGGGGACGATGTGCAGCGAGAAGCCGCGAGCCTTCGCGGCCGTATGCCACGGATACACGTTCGCCGGATACTCGAGCGCGGGCGCGATCACGAGGTCGCCCCGGCCGAGCGGGAGCCCCCACGCTGCAAGGTTGATCCCCGCACTCGTATTGACCGATGCCGCAATCTCCTGCTCGCTGGCGCCGATCAGCCGCGCGATGCCGGCGCGCGAGGCAGCGAGGGCGCCGAACTGTTCGTCGAAGGTGAGGAGCTGCGGTGTGGCACGCTTGCGATTGAAGGCTTCAGTCGCGCGGAGCGTGCGCTCGGGCAGCGGGCCGGTGCTCGCGGCATTCAGATAGACAGCACCGCCGTCATCGGCCCACGGAAACTCCTCGCGCCGCAGCCGGCCGACGTCGAGCGGCGCGGTCACGTTCTCGCCGATGGCGGCGCCTCGATGACAGCGCTCTTGGACGCATGCCGCGGGTCGAGCGCATCGCGCAGAGCGTCGCCGAGCAGGTTGAAGCCGAGCACCGCGGCGCCGATGGCCAGTCCGGGGGCGAGCGACGTCCATGGTGCATGGCGGAGCTGGTTCAGGTCGCGCCCGTCGGCGATCATCGAGCCCCAGCTCGGCGTTGGCGGCTGTACGCCCAGCCCCAGAAACGAGAGTGCCGATTCGGCCATGATCGCGGCCGCGACACCGAGCGTCGCCGCGATGAGCACAGGGGCGACGACGCTCGGCAGCACGTGCTGGAGCACGATGCGCGTATCGCGCCCACCGAGCGCCCTGGACGCCTGCACGAACTCGAGCTGGCGAACGACGAGCACCTGTCCACGGACGAGTCGCGCCATGCCCGCCCACCCGACGATGCCGATCGTGAGGAAGACGACACCGATCGACGGTTGCAGCGCCGCGGCCATCGCGATGAGGAGGAGCAGGGTGGGAAAGGCGAGCGTCACGTCGGCCAGGCGCATCACCAGCTCGTCGACCCAGCCGCCGTAATAGCCGGCGATCAATCCGAGCGCGACGCCCAGGCAGAGGGCGATCGACTGCGAGACGATACCAGCGGAGAGGGAGACGCGCGCACCGTAGACGAGGCGCGCCCACACGTCGCGGCCCTGGATGTCGGTGCCGAGCCAGTG
>JAYUTY010000407.1:0-10434 GCA_043754875.1 Gemmatimonadota bacterium | reverse complement strand
ACTCGTCCTGCGTCATTTGCAGGATCTCACGCGCGAGCGTCCGGGCCTCCTTGCCCGCCAGGACCCTCGCGGCGCGAACGCGGGCTCCTTCAACTCCTGCGCGAACTTCACATTGTACGGACAAACCTCCTGGGAGGTGTCGCGGCTCACCCGTTTCGAGATGCCGTTGGCGACGGGATGGCCAGCTCTCGCCAATCGAAGGCTTTGAGCAGAATTCCCGAACCAGGCTCCGGACTACGGTGCGGACGGCGGGCTCACGGCTCGTCCATCTCGTGCCACCCGTCGCGCCGCCGCTGCCATACCGCCCCGCTCGACGGGTCGATTCGGTGCAGGAAGAGCCACTCGTGGTGCACCAGATCGCGCACCCCTGCGTGGCGCGCGATAATCGCATCGATCGCGGCGGCGGGTGCGTCGACGAACACCGACAGACGCAATGGCTCGTGCATCCACCGCCGGCCATCGTGCACCGACTGGCGCGCGAGCCCGATGCGCAGGTCGCCGCCGGCCCCCTCCATCACACCGATTCGGCCGCCGACCACGTTGTGCAGCACCTTGTTCCCGCTTCCGTAGCGCAACGGATCCACCGTGGAGGCGTAATACTGGAGGTTGATCCAGTGCGTCACGATCATCGGGGCGGTCATGATCAGGTCGAGCACCCGGAACTCCGGGTCCTGCTCCCATCGGTACTCATGCAGGAAGGCGCGGCCGCCAAGGTCGACGTGTCGGGTGCGCTCGCGCGGCGCGACCACGAAGGCGGCGTTCCCCGCCAGCCCCCACTCAGGGCGTACTTCCGCCCAGTCGCGGGCGCGGACGCGGACGGCGCGCTCGAGGTCCCGATCGGGGACGCCGTGGAGTCCCAACGCCTCCGCTCGCTCGCGGCGCGCGACCGCACCAGCTCCGGCGAGCTGTCGGCCGAGCTCCGCCACGAGCGCCGCATGAGCGGGCGGCACGCGGTGGAGGTCGTAGAGCGTCACCTCGTCGACCGTGGTATCGTGCAGTCCCGCCACCACCTGCGTGTCGCCGAGGTCGATCCCCTCGGCCGCCAGGCCGGCGCGCACCGCCGGATCGCCGAGAAGGGACGCAAGCGCACGCGCGTTCACCTCACCGGTCTGGCCACCACACGCGCCACAGTGGAGTCCTGCCGCGAGCGGATTGTTCTCGGACGAGGCGCCGTGTCCGATGAGCGCGAGCACCGGTGCGAAGCCGCTAGTGAGACTCATCGCACGCAGGATGCCGGCCGCGAGCGCCACTCGTTCCGCCAGCTCCAGCGCGCCTCCGTCTGCTCGGCGTACGAGCTCGGGCCGCAGGGCATGTCTCGACGCGGCGGTCGCGCGCAGCGGATCCCCACGGCGTGCGCCCAACCCAAGGCCATCGCGCACCAGCGCGGCGGCCCACCCGAGCCCGGCCGCTTCGACGAACGAGAACGTGGATGCCGCCGTCGAGCCGAGCGACGCCCACGCCGCGATGTCGCCGACTGTGCGTGCCGCGCTTGAAGCGGCCGCCGCGCGGCCCGCGCCTTCATCCGAGACGACGAGCGACGCGTGAAGCAGCCCTGGCAGCTGGGGGCGAGGCGGCCCGGCGAGCGGCTCGTATGCCACGGGGAGGCCGAAGAAGCCGGCGAAGCCGAGTGTCCGTACGTCGGGCGCGACACCCTCGAGGGCGCGACGAAAGACCTCCGAGCGCACGTCGATGCAGAAGACAGCCTGGGCGCTGGGCGCGGCGCGCGTCGGGGCAGAGGTCGGTGCCTTGAGCGCGCGTACGACGCCGTCCTGGTACGCGATCTCGATGGCCCGCTGCAGCAGCCAGTCGTCCCCACGGTCGTGCTCTGCGTCGGACGCCGTCGCGTCCCATCCCGCGCGAGCGGCCCGCCAGGCACCCGGCAGGGTGGCCGGATCGCCCAGACGGAAGAGCAACAGCTCCCACGCGAGGCGGACCGCCAGCAGGTGAACGAGCTGGTCGTCGTCGCTCCCCGCGAGGCGCGCCTCCCAGCGCCGGACGGCGCACGCGGACGCCCAGCCGTTGACCGACAGGAGGAGTGCGGTCAGGTACCGTCCCCACGCGTCACCGGGCACCGCGAGCGACGCCATCGCCTCGGCGATCAGCGCGAGGGGATCTGCCGGGAGCGCGGCGGCCGCCGGGGGGAAGCCGCGCAATCCCATGAGGAGCCGTGGTCCTCCGTCGTTTGACGCCAGGTCGCGCCACAGCGGATAGAGCCCCGCCGAGCGATCCGGCATCCAGCGCGCCTGCCCTTCGTCGAAGCACGCCGCGCAGGTCTGGCTCACGTGGCGGGTGACATACTCGCGCCACGACATCGCATGTCCGAGGTCACGTCCGGCGTCAGCCGTATCGGTCATCAGTCGCCACGATCGTGGAGTCACTTCGTCGCGCGACACAGTCGCGAGCACCTGCTCCACCGAACGTGATGACCCGGTGCTCGAGATCGCGCGGACGATGTGCCGTGCATCGAAACGCCCGGCGGCCAGCTGCGCGCGATACCACGCGCGCGGCATGAGCAGGCTCGCACCCGAGAGCGCGGCCACCTCGCCGGCGGCCCGCTCGATCGGCAGGCCGACGAATCCCCACAGCGGATTCACCGCGATCAGTCGGTCGAGTGGCCACGACGGCGCGATCCGGCTGCAGGCGAGCGCGATCGCCGCGGTGAGCGCGGTGTCTTCGTCGTGGACGCGAGCAGCGGCGTGCGACATCGACGAGCCCGCGATTCCCGGTTGCGAAGTGGCGGTGGTCATGCGTGGAGCTCCCGGAGAACGGGGATGGGGGAGGACGTGCCCCGCGCCCGCACCGGCAGCCCGCGCGGCGGCCAGATGCGGAAGGTGAGCCGGGTACACAGCTCGTCGAGATAGAAGCCGGAGAAACACGCCGGGTAGAGGGCACGCGCGAGCCGCCCCATGGGATGCGCGGTGACGATCGACTGCGTGGCGTACAGAGCGACGAAGGCGCTCGCCACCACGCCAAGTCGCACGGCCTCCAGAACCGGCGATCCGCGGACGGAAGGCGCCACCGCCGAGAACAGCGCGTGTCCCGCGGAATAGGTGGCGATCAGCAGCATGGCCGCGCCGACGCCGCGAACGAGCGCACCCACACCATCGGCAGCTCCGCGCACGAACAGCGGGGCGAGCGCGAAGGCGAGGATGAGCGCGGTCCCGCTCGTCCCAACGTCATCCCGGGTGATCAACCCGAGCGCGGAGGCGAACGCGGCCACCACGAGCGCGGCCGACGCCGCACCGATCGCCCACTGGAGACCCGTCGTTGGTGTCGTCGGCGGCGTCATGCGGCGCGTCAGCTGTTGTTCGACGGCGCGCCCGGACGACAGGAAGGCATGCGCCTTGTAGAGCGAGTGCGCGACGAGGTGGAGGAGCGCGAGGCCATAAGCGCCGAGCCCGCACTCGAGCAGCATGAAGCCCATCTGGGCGCAGGTGGACCACGCCAGCGAGACCTTCACGCTCACGCGCGTCGTCATCACCAGCGCCGCCAGCACGGCCGTGATCGTGCCAACGATCACCAGCAGGGTTTGCGCTCCCTCGAGGCGCCCGACGAGTCCCGCGAGCCGGATGAGCACGAAGCCGCCGATGTTGACGATGCCGGCATGGAGGAACGCGGACACCGGAGTGGGTGCCTCCATCACCTGGATCAGCCACCCGTGGAACGGGAGCTGGGCCGAGCGGAGGGTCACGCCCACCGCGAGCAACACGCCGGCTGTCTGCAGTGCGAGGGGAATTTCCCGCATCCCTGCCGCGCGATCGAGCAGCGCGTCTATCCGCTGGGTTCCCTCCGCACGCCAGATGAGCGCGACGGCGGTGAAGATGGCGATGTCGGCCGCTCGGCTGAGCAGGAACTTCTTGTGCGCGGCGATCAGCGCTGGCGCGCGATCGCCGTAAAAGGCGAGCAGCTGGTGCAGCGTCAGGCTCGTCATCGTCCATGCGAGCGCCAGCACCAGCAGGTCGTCCGTGACCACCAGGAGTGACACGGCCGCCATCGTCGCGAGAAACCAGCGTACGTAGCGCGGCCGTCCGGGCTCGCCGTCGAGGTACCGGCGCGAGAATCGGAGGATCACTGTCGCGATGCCGCTGATGAGCGCGAGCATCACGACCGTGAGCGCGTCGAGTCGGACGCCGGGCGCGAAGCCGCCGGGCACGTTGCCCAGGGCGAGAGATCCCACGCGAGCGCCGTCAATCGTCAGCGCCGCCCCAGCGATCAAGGCGAGAACCAGCGCCGACGAGGCAGTGGCCAGGGCGAGCGACCATCGGCGTTCCGGACGACGGGCGAAGAGACGCTCAGGAAGCAGCGCCGCGACCAGATAGGCCGCGGGGACCAGCAGCAGCATGACGGGAGAGAAGCGCATCGGTATGTCAGGGTGGGTAGACAACCGGGAAGCTAGAGCATCATATTCGTTCTTCCCAATACAACTTTGTGCTTCAGGCGTTCTATTTCATGGAACTATCGCGAGCTCCGTTCGGTCGTCTCAACCACCATCATCTGCTGCACTTTCGCGCGGTAGCGCACGAGGGAAACCTCACCCGCGCCGCGCGCCGGCTCCGGGTGGCGCAGTCCGCTCTCTCCACGCAGATCCGCCAACTCGAAATCCAGCTCGGCCAACCGCTCTTCACACGGCAGGGGCGCACGCTCGTGCTCACCGAGGCCGGTCACATCGCGCTCGCGTATTCCGACACGATCGCCGGTGCGGCGGACGAGTTGCTGGCGACGCTGCGGGAGGGGCGTCGTCGGGAGCGTCAGGTGCTGCGCATCGGCGCGGTCGCGACGCTGTCGCGCAACTTCCAGCGCGGATTTCTCACTCCGCTCGTCGGCAAGCCGGACGTGGAGCTGGTGCTGCAGTCGGGGTCCCTCGCCGAACTGCTCGCCCGCCTTGGCGCGCACACGCTCGACCTCGTGCTGTCGAACCGTCGCGTGCAGGAGGACGCCGGGACGGCGTGGCGTTGCCGCCGGATCGCGCGGCAGCAGGTGTGCCTCGTCGGGCCACCGCGTCGGGGAGCTCCCTTCCGCTTTCCCGACGACCTCGCTCACGTGCCGCTCGTGCTGCCGAGTCGCGACAGCGACATGCGCGGCGCATTCGACATGCTGTGCGAACAGCACGGGATCCGCGTCAACGTGGCGGCGGAGGTGGACGACATGGCGATGCTGCGCCTGATCGCCCGCGACAGCAACGCAGTCGCGCTCGTCCCGGCCGTCGTGGTCATTGACGAGCTGCGCTCGGGTGCGCTCGAGGAGTACGCGACAGTGCCGCACCTGCACGAGGAGTTCTACGCGATCAGCGTGCGCCGGCAGTACCAGCATCCCCTCGTCCGGCCCCTGCTCGAGCAGGCTGCAGCGGCACTCGCTGCGCTGGGCTGACCGTCGTGCCACGAGCCCGCGCGAGGACGCCGAGCCCGCTGCTGGAACCCCAGGGCTCGCGGAGCTGTTCTGTCGTGGCGCGTCCGGGTTGACCACCAATCGCACAGCGGGGCGCCACCAGGCGGAACACGAATGATCTCCCTTCTCCACGTCAGCCTGCTCGCAATGCTTCAGCTCAACGACACCGCCCGTGTATTTCCGCCGATGCAGGGGCAGAATCTGGAAGGGCGGACCCTGGAGATGCCGAGGGATTTCGTCGGTGCATTGAATGTCGTGTTCATCGCGTTCAAGCGTGAGCAGCAGGCGGACGTGGACAGCTGGGGTACCGTGCTGGATTCACTTCGGAAGCGGCACGCTGAGCTCCGAGTCTATGAGCTTCCGACGCTCGGGCGGCGCTATCGTCTCATCCGTCCCATGATCGACGGCGGCATGCGACGCGGGATTCCCGACTCCGCCGTGCGCGCGGCGACGATCACGCTGTACATCGACAAGGGCCCGTTCAAGCGGGCACTCGGCATCACGACGGAGAATCACATCGAGGTGCTGATCGTCGACCGGCGCGGAAACATCCGCTGGCAGCGGAGCGGACCGATGACGCCGAGCCTGCGGGCGGAGCTCGAGGCAGCGATCGGGCGGTGACGATAGACGGTAGCGCGCCGAGCTGACGGGCTCGCGCGTCCGCCTCCGTGCGTTTGGCACGCTCACCGAGGACCGCGTCGTGCACGCCATGGTGGGCGTGGAGCGCATTCAGGAACGCGGCGTGCCAATCGGCACCCACATCCCTCTGCTCGTCAATCACGCGCCGATCTCGGCCACGCTTCGCCCTCGCGCTGCTCGTCGAATGGGCGTCCGACGAGCGCGGTCACGGAGAGAGGGAGGTCGCTCCAGAAGGTGACGCGCACCGCCCCACGAACACTGGTCGCGCCGCCGGCGTTTGGCATATCCGTGGGTGGTATCCAAGCTTCGAGGCATCAGCCCGGGGATTTGGCGGCGCGAGGGCGAGGACCGCGTGCACCACGTCGGGCCGTCGGGTGAACGGCACACTCAGGTCGAGCGGCACGAACCGTCGCTTGTGTGGGTTGACCAGCGCGGACTCGCGAGCTCCGCTCCGTCCATGGCCGGCCTCTCTTCGAGCAGCACGGCCAGCGCACCGCCGTACCTCGGGGGGCGGGCGCAGGTAGCGGTGCAGGAAGCTGAGCCTGTTGCAGACTCGCGAGAGAACACATGGGAAGCGCTCTCGGGAATCATTCATGAAACGCGTAACCTTACCGCCGTGTGGGGCACGCTCGCGTCTGAGGAGCGAAAGGTCCTCTTCGATTATTGGGTCCTGGACATCGCGACTGTTGTCGAGCGGGTGGAAGGCAAGCTTCGCGCTGATCACAAGACCGCCGTGGTCACCCTCCGCACCGCCCCCAACGCACCCTTGTTCTTCGAACTCGAGGGAGCTCAGTCCCCCATGACCTGCACGGCCGCCTCGAGCGCTGCTACGACCGAGGGATCGACCTCCACCTCGCGGCGGGCATCCAACACGCGCGCCGCCGAGGGCGAGCCGATCCTGCCGAGTGCCCAGGCGGCGTGCGACCGCACCACCGGCTCAGCATCAGCGAGTGTCCCCGCGAGTGCTGGCACGTCCCCCTCGGAGCCGATGTTGCCCAACACCACCGATGCGTTGCGCTTGAGCCCTCGCAACTTGGCGCGCGTCATCGGGCTCCCCTTGAATGCGGCCGAGAATGCTGATTGCGAGATGGCGAGTAGCTCCAGCGATAGCGTCCGCGCATCCTTCCCCGCGAGAACTTCGCGCGGCGCAAACGCCGGCACCTTCAGCTCCTGCGCGAACTTCACGTTGTACGGACACACCTCCTGGGAGGCGTGCCGGTATAACCATTTCGAGATTGCGCTCTCCACAGGCTGTGGAGGCTGCCGGGGACAAGAGGCTCGCAGCCGAGACCCGTGCCCATCCTCGCGCGCTTGGACACTGGAGGCAGTTGACGCCCGAGAGCGCGCCTCCGTCGAGCTCCGGCGCCTGCAACGGCTCGACCCGCGGACACGAGCAGGCGCCTCGGGCCTAGATTCGTCCGCATGATCGCTCACGGCTACCAGCAGTCGCTACGACTCTCTCTCGTCTGTCTCACGGTGATGCTGGTTTCCGGGTGCGGCCCCCGGCATGGCGCGCCAGTTGAACGAGCCACCTCACCGCACATCGTACCGGCGGGCCTGCCGAGCACCGCGGGATCGGGTTCGCTGCCCGAGTGGATGCCCGGCGTGTGGATGCGCGAGTGGATTCGTCGCGGCACCAAGCAGACGAGTCCCACGCTCGTGCGCTACGTCCAGACGCAGCGCGACTTCGGCGACGTGCGGATCCCCGCGCGGCCGTCCGTCGCGCAGGCGACATCGTTCGCGGAGCTGTCGGACGCTGACCTGCGCCTGCTGGCGCGGCAGAATGGCTTCGTTGGTACCACGTCGGCGACCGGCCTCGTGGCGACATGGCACCACGAGCTCGACTTCCAGCCAGCCGACACCAGCGCTGACATCGGCCGTTTGGAGCGCGTCGGCACGGGCGGCATGTACGAGCATGCGCTGGACGGCACGTACGTGGAACACTGGCGCACGCTGAGCGACGGCGACCGTCGGTTCGTCTCGGTCCGCGTAACTCGTGGCACCCGCCTCGAGCGCGTGCTGCTGGTCGCGGGCGACTACTTCTACTTCGCCCGCAATCGGACGCGCGACCTGCCCGCGGGCGTGTCGCTCGACTCGCTCATCGCGACCATGCGTCCGTCGCGCGCTACGCTCGTCGAGTGGCTTGATTGCGAGCTGTCGGTCGGGCGAGTTCGTGGCGGCCGCGTGCCGTGGGAGGTCGAGCACTCGACACTCCCGTGGCGCGAGGGGCACCGGCTCGAGTTTGCGCAGCGCGTCGTCGCGGACAGCGTGACCGGCACGCTCGTCGCTCGTGCGGAGGCGGGCGAGTCGTGGGTGTTCTCCATGGCTGGACTGCCGCCACGCGATGGGGTCGTGCTGTTCCCGGCGTCACCCTGACCTCGGAATGGGACTTTCCGAACCGCGGAGCACAGAGGTGGGCGTTCAGGCGCCACATGGTCACCTCAGGCCCGTCCGAGGCGTGCTAAAGCCGCGGAGCTCGTGACCGGTGGACGCTTTCGTCTGCGCAGTTCGTACGCGGGCGGTCAAGGTGAATGACCGCATTGGAGGGAATTGCATGCGAATTCCGCAGGCTGCACTTCAAGCGCAAGTCACCAGCTGATCCAGAGAGTCACCGCTCGGCGGCATCGCGCGCCGACAACGCTGGTGCCGCGCGGCGCAGACGTATCGCCGGGCGCACTCGGTACGAAGCCCGGCCAATGGTGGAGAGTCGCGCGAGCGCCCACGCAGCGTGCTCGTGCACGAGCGGCTCGTCGTGCCTGAGCGCCGCCTCGAGCGCCGCAACGTCCTCGGCCGTGCCGACGTTGCCTAACGCGACAGCCGCGTTGCGCGCGAGCCCGCGCCGCTTGACCCGCTTCATCGGCGAGCCCTTGAACGCGGCGCTGAACTCCGCCTGCGACATCGCCAGCAGCGCGCGTGCAATCGCACGCGCTTCGTTCGACGCGAGCACCTCACGCGCCCTGAACGCCGGCACCTTCAGCTCCTGCGCGAACTTGCTGTTGAACGGACAAACCGATTGGGACATCTGGCGGTATTCCCATACCGTGATCCAGCTTACGACGGGGCGCGGAACCCTCGGGAAGGCAACGGCTTGGGCAGCCGCGAACGCGCCGGAACTCCGGCGCGCGCGACGCGTCGGCCGCCAGCTCACCCCGGGCGCCCGCTCATCGCCGCCATGTTGGCGCGCACCACGAAGCCGAGGAGCTCGCGCGCCATGTCGTCCGAGAAGACGCGGCGCACCGGCACGACGCGTCGCGTCAGCGGCGCGTCGCCCAGCCGCTCGTGCGCCCGCCCCATGATGTAGGTCGGCTCGGTCGCGGGGATCTCGTCGGGGTCGTCTTCACCGAGGATGGCCACGCGCAGGTTCGCGCCGTGGCCGGTCGGCGCGAACGCGGCGTGAAGGGCGTCGCGGAAGCGGGGGTCGGTGCCGATGATGTGCACCGGGCCGCGGGCGAGGCGCCGGGTGATCTCGCCCATCAGCTCCGCCCGCAGCGCGACGGTGATCGTCGCCTTGCCGAGCCGCCGCGCGACGCGCTGCGTCTCGGCGACGTGCGCCGCGGTGGAGACGAGCAGGTCGGCCTGGGTGAGGATGCGCTGCGCCTCGCCGTCCGGCGCGAGGAGCCGGTCAACGAGGAGCGGCTCGGACGCGATGCCGTAGTCGTCGTGCAGCTCGCGGCAGATCTGCTCGAGCTGGTCCTCGTTCCCGGCGATGCACGCGGCGCGGAGCCGCAGCGTCTCGAGGCAGCGGCGCACGCGCTCGGGGAACGCGACCGGCGGGACCTCGCGCGCGCGCGCCTCGACCAGCACCTCGACGACCCAGCCGGCGAGCTGGCTCAGCATCGCGCCGGCGTGGTGGCCCGGCGCGACGTAGATGCCCGAGCGCTCGCGCAGCTCCACGAGGCCCTCGGCGGCGAGCAGGCGGTAGGCGCTCATCACCGTGCGCGGCGCGACGTCGAACTCCTCGGCCAGCTCGCGCGTGCTCGGCAGGCGCGCGCCGGGGCCGAGCGCGCCGCGGTGGAGCCCGCGCACGATGCGCTGTCGGATGCTGTCGGCGAGCTCCAGCGGACGGTCGGCCATGGGTCGCGGCTTCTCTCCCGCGTGCCTCGCGATTGCGCGGCGCGGGACGAAGGGGTTGGCGCCGCGACGGACGCCGCGGTGCGTATGTGGCTCGCCCACACGGCGAATGCCATGCCTCGAATGGACAGTCGAGCACCAGTTCCCGCTATGATGGCTAACTGGTCACTATACATGTCATCAGTTTGGCGCGGTCTCTGCGTACGGGATGGTGCGCTCGGGTGCGCGGGTCGGACGCTGCAGGCGACGAATCATTCCGTGGAGGGGACGATGATCAACGGCGGACGCGCGTTCGTGGCGGGTATGACGGGTGGGGCGGTGATGACCGGGATCATGTGG
>JAYUTY010000406.1:0-3611 GCA_043754875.1 Gemmatimonadota bacterium | reverse complement strand
CCTCGGGCACGGGCACCGTTCCGCACGCATCGCAGTAGACGATCGGGATCGGCGGGCCCCAGTAGCGCTGCCGCGAGATGCACCAGTCGTGCAGCCGGTAGTTCACCACCGCCGTCGCCGCGTGCCGCGCCGCGAGCTCGGCGATGATGGCGGCCTTCGCCTCATCCACGGAGAGTCCGTCGAAGCGACCCGAGTTGACGATGCGGCAGCCATCAGTGTCGGTGAAGGCGCTCTCTCCCAGTGGCGCATCGTCGCTCTCGTCAGCGGCCGCGACGACGCGCGTGATCGGCAGATCGTACAGCCGCGCGAACTCGAAGTCGCGCTCGTCATGTCCCGGCACGGCCATGATTGCGCCCGTGCCGTATTCCATCAGCACGTAGTCGGCGATCCAGATCGGCATCGTCTCGCCGCTCGCCGGATTGCGCGCGTACGCGCCGGTGAAGACACCGCTCTTCTCCTTGTTCGTCTTGCGGCTCACCAGGTCCTGCCGACCGGCGCGGGCGACGTACTCGCCCACCGCCTCGCGCTGCTCGTCGCTGGTGATCGTCGAGACGAGCGGGTGCTCGGGGGCGAGCACGAGGTAGGTCGCGCCGTAGATCGTGTCCGGGCGCGTCGTGAAGACGGGAATCTGGACGGCGGTCGTCGTCAGCTCGTCCGTGCCCCCGGCCGATACCGTCGCGCTGCCGGCGAACGTCGCCATGTCCTGCACGGCGAACACGATGTGCGCGCCCTCGGACTTGCCGATCCAGTTGCGCTGGGCGCTCTTGGTGCTCTCCGACCAATCGAGCCCGTCGAGGTTGGCGAGCAACCGACCGGCGTAATCAGTGATCCGGAAGAACCACTGCTCCAGGAAACGCTGCTCCACGATCGTGCCGCACCGCTCGCACGCGCCGGCGACCACCTGCTCGTTGGCCAGCACGGTCTTGTCGAACGGGCACCAGTTGACGGCCGCCTTCTTCTTGTAGGCGAGCCCCTGCTTGAACAGCTGCAGGAAGACCCACTGCGTCCACTTGTAGTAGCTCGGGTCCGTCGTCGAGAGCTCGTGCCGCCAGTCCACCATCAGGCCGGCGCGCTCGAGCTGCCGGCGGAAGTTGGCAATGTTGCGCGGGATCAGCTCGGCCGGATGGACACCGACCTTGATCGCGAAGTTCTCCGAGTGGATGCCGAAGGCGTCATAGCCGATCGGCTCGAAGACTGTGTGCCCCTGCAGCCGCTGGAATCGTCCATGGATGTCGTTGCCCGTGAACGCGAAGAGGTTGCCCACGTGGAGCCCCTCCGCACTCGGGTACGGAAACATCATCAGCGCGTAGTACGGCCGCTCGCCCGCGGTCAGGTCGGGCTCGTTGGTGCCCGCACTCTGCCAGTGTGCCTGCCACTTCTGCTCGACGGCAGCGGGGTCGTACGCGATTGGCGCCTCGGCGGCGGTATCCGGTGTTGCGGTGTCGGTCATCGGTCGGCGGCTGGGCGCTGGACCTCGGGCAGGACGAAGCTGGCGCCTGCAGGCTCTCGGGGGGTCGTTGATCGCAATTTATCACCGTGCGGGAAGCATTCAAACTCGTGGCTCGCGCGCTGCACGCTCTTCGGCTCTCTTCGCCTCCGGTGACCGCTGATGTCCACACGCTCCACACGCTCTACTGCCATCGCGCCGCACTCGACCGCGTCGGTTCACGGCCGCTTCATCCTCCTCAGCGCACTGGCGTTCGCCGTGGGGATCGGCCTCGCAGCCGCCGCGGCCGTGCTGCTGCTCCCCCCCACGCCAGAGCTTCGCCAGGCGATCATGCTCACCGCCGTGGCGCTGGGCCTCGTCCTGGCGCTCTACCTGACCGCGGCGCACCGCTTTCTGGCCCGACGCGTGGCGCGGCCGGCGCTGGAGCTCGCGGAGGCGGCCGAGGCGGTGGCCAACGGTGATTTCTCCGTGACGCTGATCCACACCGCGACCGACGACGAGATCGGGCGCCTCACCCGCGCCGTCGGCGCGATGATCATCGAGCTGCGCCGGCTGGCCTCCGCGATCGCCGGCTCCGCCCGCGAGACGAGCGCGATGTCCGCCGAGATCACCGCCGGCTCGGAGCAGATGGCGGCGAGCGCCGGCGAGATCGCCAACACGGCGAGCGATCTCTCCTCGCAGGCGACCTCGATGGCCGAGACGATCGGCGAGCTGGCGCGGTCGGCGGGCTCGCTGCGCGGCCTCGCCTCCTCGCTCGACGATGGCGCGCGCGACGGCGTCGCGCGCAACACCACGCTCCGCTCCCTCGCCCTGGAGAACCGCGCCGGCCTCGATCGCAGCGCGGTCTCGCTCCGTACCCTCGGCAACGAGGTCAACGCGAGCGCCATGGCGATCGAGGCGCTCGGCGACGCGAGCGAGGAGATCCGCTCGTTCGTGACGCTGGTGCGCAAGCTCGCCCGCCAGTCCAAGCTGCTCGCGCTCAACGCTGCCATGGAGGCCGCCCGCGCAGGCGAGCACGGCGACGGCTTCACCGTCGTCGCGAGCGAGGTGCGGCGCCTCTCCACCATGTCGTCCGACGCCGCGGAGCGCACCGAGGCGATCGTCAACAGCGTGCTGAATGGCATCGCCAACTCACGGGAGTCGGCCGGCCATGCGGTGGCCACCGCAGAGGCGGTGCTTCAGGCCACCGCGCATGCGTCGCGCTCGTTCACGGAGATCGAGCAGGCAGTGGCCGAGGCGGAGCTCTGGACGACGTCGATCGAGCGCGCGTCGGCCGAGACGAGCGGCCTCGTCACGGCAATGACCGAGCGGCTCGACTGGCTCGCCGGCGGCACCGAGTCGTTCGCCGCCGCGATGCAGCAGGTCGCCGCGTCCAGCCAGGAACAGAGCGCGAGCACGGAGGAGATCGCCGCCGCGTCCAGCACGCTGGCGTCGGCGTCGGAGCGGCTCGCCCGTCTCGTCGATGGCCTGAGGATCGGCGACGCCGCCGGCAGCGCCTTCACGGGCGAGCAACGGACTCCCCCTGCCCGCAGCACGCCTGCCACGGCCATCGGCATCGCTGCGCCATCCCGTCCTGCAATCCAGGGCGCCTGAGCACGCACCGCATCCCCACGATCCGGCCGTATACTTTTAGCTCCATGACGAAATCCTTCCGCGATCAGCTGAGAGCCCTTCCCTTTCTCGACGGGCTCACCGACACGGCAATCCACCAGCTCGCGAAGCTGGTCGAGAGCGCCGAGTACGCCTGCGACGAGCCATTGTTCGAGGAGGGGGAGAAGCGACAACTGCTCGCGCTGATCGTGTCAGGGGCCGTGGCGATCGAGAAGTCCAAGAGTGGCCGTCCCGTCCGGATCGTCACGCTGGGTGCGGGTGAGGCAGTGGGCGAGGGACTGCTGCTGGATGACTCGCCGCACGGCACCACGGCGCGCGCCATCGTGCAGACGTCGGTGCTCAGGATCTCGCGCGAGCAGATCGAGGCGATGCTCAAGGAGACTCCATCCCTCTACGCCGCGCTCGTCGCCCGTGCCGCCCGCGCGATCTCGCATCGCCTCTCTGCCGTGGATGCGACGCTCGTTGGACGTGGGCGCACGCTGGGCTTCGGTGGCGTCCGGATGCGGGTGGAGCACGACCTGCTCGGCGAGCGCGACATTCCCGAGGAGGCGCT